>NZ_JAEFCE010000003.1:0-148412 GCF_016406055.1 Vibrio sp. IB15 | reverse complement strand
CGATTATCTCTCAGAAGAAGGATCGGTCAACCGATCCTTATCTGATCTACATTGCTCCAATGTGAGGGCTTTTTCGTACCTGTCATCGGCATATAAAAGTTGTATAACTTACAGCTTATTTTTCTTATTGCGATACATGTTCTCGTCTGATGACTTGATCAAGTTAATGATGTTCAAACTTTGAGAATCAGAAGTTCCGCACCCATAGGAAAACCCAAGTGAAACATCATCATCACCACGAAACCCTTCAATGAACTCATGAAAATCTGCACGAATTTTACGAACCAATTCACAAGCGTATCCGGGCTCTTCTGAATGAATAACCACAATGAACTCATCACCACCGACTCTCGCCGGTATTGTGTTGTATTTGATGTTATTTCTTATGCACGAAGCAAAGCCAGAAATATAGTCGTCACCTTTAAAGTGCCCATAAGTATCATTGATGTACTTTAAATTATCCAAGTCAAAATACAGACAAACGATCTCTCCATCATCAATGTTTGCTTTGTTGAACTCATAAAAGAACCCCCTTCGATTGAGCAACATCGTCATGATATCGAAGTGGCTGTTTTTATATAAAATCCTGCTCTCTTCTTTCAAGAGGATTTCAGAGCGTAGTAAGGTTGAAATGTTCTCAATCAGGTTCACTTGGCTTTCCGTATACTCGGTTGGATTCAAGTCAAACACAAATAGGATGGCAAACACTTCTCCATCTGTGCCGCTGATGGGGATGCCACAAAATGATTTATAGTCGTCAGGCTCCTTCTCAACAGTTGCCTCACCACAAGAACATCCACTCAAATAAACCGTGCGGTTCTCTTTGTATACGTACTCACAAAAACAACTGATCTTACTTTTGTGCTGCTCGCATAACTTGGTTGAAGAACATAAAACGCTCTCAAATCCCAAACAAGTAAAATCGGAGATCGTGATGATTCCCGCATTCGATGCGTCCATAATGTCGCATATGTTGTCCAATATAGATATCCAAGTATCTACGTCGATATTTTGTTCCATCCCTTCAGAAGAGACTCTGTCAAATAGCATCAATTATTCTTTAGTATCAGATAGTTAAATTTGATTGAATATTCATTAGCATCCGTTATAACAAAAATTCTAAGCAAGGTAATATTGAGTGGGGTTCCGACAGATTGATGGCTAAGACTTTTTCTTAGCCACATCACAAGCCACTGACTCCATTAACTATTTATATTGGGTTGAACGCTAAGATATGCTCTTAGTTCACTCGTTCTGTAGCATCATCATTCGACGTCCAGATCTCGACTCGTCTGTTCTTTGCTCGCCATTCACTCGTTTCATTAGAAGAGATAGGCTTACTTTCACCAAAAGAACGAATAACCAAGCGATTCTTCTCTACCCCATCAGCAACCAAAGCATTCGAAGTAGTGAGCGCTCTTTGTAGCCCTAAAGCTTGGTTGTAGCCTTCATCACCAGTGCTGTCTGTGTGCCCATCGACCGTGACCGAACTGCCACTGGTTTGTAATTCACTAGCGAGTTGGCTCAGTGCTTTGCTGCCCATTGGTGTTAGACTGTGTTGGTCAAAACCAAAGTGGATTCGAGCCAACAATCTGTGGCGCTCTTGGCTGCTGATCCAAGTCTTACATCCGGCTTTATTGATACCTAGACTCGATTGGCTGGCTAATGCCTGTTTCAACTCGTTGCTATCGGATTGTTGCTCTATTTGTAGCGCCCCCAACCTGTGCTGCGCGACACCAACAACATCATCAACTCTCACACTGTGTTGATATTCACTGAATGCCGTGTCGCAATAAACGCTTATGCCGTCCTCCGCATTGGCGTGAAGGCTAAATTGCAATGTCGACAGGACAATGGAACCGATCATTAACTTTTTCATATTTTCCTCTAATACAACTTAGTGATGCCGCTTGTTTTTGAGCCTTTACGGATGAGTTCTTCTATCTTTTCAATCAATTCATCAAGGTTAGATACGTCGATGATGTCCTCATTTGGGTCGATAACACAGTCTTGAAAACCGCTTTGCTGAGAAGCACGGAAATCGATACCGATGACACCAATATATAAGCCAGGTATCTCCTCTCTTGCTTTGTCACACATGCCTCTATCAACAAGCCCTTTAAGAATGCCGTTATTAGGGCTTTCTTGACCATCACTCAAAATAAGCAGCATCTTGATTTTCTTGTTGTATGCTTGCTGTTCTTCGTCATCCGAGCTATTGGGATCGCCATCCTTAAGGATTTGAGAGCCTCTTAAGATCCCTTGAAAGGCGGCGGTGCCACCGTCTGCCCACATAGAACTAATCGGGTTTAGATCGGACAATTTGTTCGATAATCGAATGTTTTTAAACTGCGTTGAACTTGAAGAACCATGAGCGTTAAAAAGATCCGTTCCATTCACACCATAGAAGTTGGGTCTTAACCCCGACTTGTCCGTAAACATCGTGGCTACAGACGTGGATAAATCAACATAGTTGTATACGTCAGCAACGTGATAGTTATCTAAATAGATCACATCCTTGATGCGCTTAGCGTACTTTTGATTGTCCGATTTTGGGCTTGGGCAGTAGGACTGCCAATTCGCGCAATTGAGTACCTCATTCTGCGAATACGCACGCCAATAATCCCAATTAACATCGTTGTAAGAATAAGGGGACACGTTGGGTTTATAATTGTGTTTATAACTCAACTGACTGGTCGCGTTTGCTCGACCACCTGAGACGATTTCCCTCGTTCTCACGTTAAAAGGCACAAAGCCCACTCGGTTAAGTAACTTATCTCCGGTGGTGTCTTCTCCAGGTTCATCACACACCTCTTTCCACTCACCATCGACGTACTCTAAGTCAGTCGATGTGCACAGGATCTTGCTAGATATCTGATCGATGGCCGTTTTCAAATCATCAATTTTTTTATGACGACTTGACCCCCACCTATCATCCATCGAGCCAGAAAAGTCTGATACGAACACAATGTCGATGTTGTTATCACCAAGGTAAACGGGGTATTTTCGCGCTAGTGAGCGCCCTGCCAGATCTTGCTGCTCATCAAACGAAGGGATAAAACTGCTCGCAAACCAAGAGTCATGAGTGGTCTTTGCATTAACCGTGTATTGGATATATTCAAGAATCCCTGCTCCCTCATCTTCCGCTTGATGAAATCTCTGTGCAGAAAGATTGGTAGACTTAATGTCCCTCACGTAATTCTCGACATATTGAGTTGCTAATCCACGCGCAAGATCAGGCTGATCTTCAATAGTCACCGCTATTGCCGCAGCCTCTGCGGAATCTCTAAGTCGACTGGTCTCTTGCAAGTAGCGTGTACCTTCAACTGCCCAAAAGGTCATTCCCATGATAGGAACAAGCAATAAGCCCATCCATACTGCGGCGACACCTTGCTGTCTTTGTAGACTGAGATACTGACGATTGATATGACGTTCATGCTGAATTTTCATTTCATTATCTCCCAGGCATGATAGAAGAAGAGGCAATCTTAACCGTGGTACTCGTACCATCATTAAAGAACGGCTTGAACCAAGAGCTTTCCTCTTCGCAAAGGCTAACGCGATACAAGGGGTAAACAACGCCCTTATCTACCGGCGCTAAATCCGCATGGTCAATAATTGAATCCGTCTGGCAATTTAAGCTTCTGAACTTACTGCTACTAAACTCAGCGACATTACTGTTGTTCGTTAACGACTCGATCTTGATTGCCACATTGTCTACGGGTGTATTGAGCATTCGACTTGCTACCTTCGTCATGTCTTGTAATTCTGAGTTAGTCACAGACAGGTTCTGCCCCGCCAATACATCCGCTTCAAAATAACGCGTGCGTTCTTTAATCACGTTCACCAAAGCAAAGCTGGACCTATCGAGCTTTGCGCGTGCGAGCAGCTGATGGCTTAAATCGGCGCCAAAAAGATAAACGCCCCACAACGCGACAAGGATGAACAGCAACTCAACGGTAAAAGAACCTTGTTGGCGATTTCCATAAAACGCTCCTGGGTTACGGCGCATCATCGTTCCACCCCTCGTGTTCTAAGTTCAAAACCATTGTGCGTGAAATATCTCTATCTGCTGCACCAGCCAATTTAATGATTGGTGTGTAGCGATAAGTCACGGTAATTTCGGCCAGATCGTAATTGAAGTTCAAACCTTGGTCCGAATGCCCTCTGTTCTCAACAAAATCGTCGTAGGTTTTGAAATACTGACCCTTCATCGAGAAGCGTGAGCCATCAATCAAAAAGCTCCATAGATTGTCATCATCTTCAATCAAGCTTCGGAACTTGTTCTCGTATTGCTCATTGATCCCTTTACCTTCATAGATCTTGGTATTTCTGATCGTTTCTCTAAGCGAGTATTCGGTCATGTTTACAACGTAGATTTGGTAGCTCGACTCAAAGATCGCAAAGGTTGCGAAGAACAGCACCAGAGCCCCTAAAACAAACTCAATCGCTGTCACCCCTTTCTGCTTATTAAGACGCTTCATCGCTCACTCCCAGTTGAGTCAATTCAGCGGCAATCACTTGAATTTCTTGCGCCGAAAAGTCGCCTTTAAGTAGCTTTTGGGCCGAATCAATCTGCTGGGTTTTCATCAATGCTATCGCCAAGTTCGCTTTTACAATCTGATTGGTTGGTTCTTCTTTCAACACTGGCGCTAATGTTTCAATCGCCTGCTGGAACTCACCATTAGCCATCTGGACCATCGCGATGTTGTTCTTAACCACCACATCGTTATAACCACGTAAGCGTGCCAGATTCAGCTCTTGATATGCTTTCTCATACTGACCAATTTTTGTGTATGACACGCCGAGTAATACGTGAATTTGACCAGCCCTATTACCAGCCTCGACAGATGCAATATAAGCAGCTATCGCACTATCCGTGTCATTTTTGGCATCAAATACTTGCCCTTCTAACTGATAAAGGTCTGGGTTTTCGATGCCCTCTTTTTTCAGGTGTTGAGCGTAAAAATCTGCGGATTCGATGTCGCCTTTATAGAAGTACGCCCATGCTAGTTTCTGTTTCACCACTGGATCTTGGGAGCCTTGCTCAAGCTGAGATTTGTAATGGTTAATGAGACCATCGTAGTTTTTGACCTTCTCCATACTGGTCACCTCGGCAAGCTGGTGGTCTTGCTCGGAAGGTGTCGATTGGCACCCGGCTAACAGGCTTAGCGTTAGCAGCATCAGGTACATCGTTTTTTTATTCATGCTTCACGCCCCTAGATACTCAATGTCATTTGCATGATGCTCGGTGCGAGAATCAAGATGACGATCGGAAACATGATGAAAAGGATCAACGGCACACTCATCTTTGCAGAGAGCTTACCTACCTTTTCTTCAACCGTGAGGATTTGAACTTTTCGCATATCTTCAGCAAGGTCACTGAGTGTTTGAGCGACAGAAGTACCGTATTGCAAGTTCTGAATAATCGTCAGAACAAAGCTTCGAACGGCGGGAGTTGGAATACGCTCAGTCAAATCGTTCAATGCCTTCTCTACACCATGTATCTTGGCAGAGTCAGAGGTACGCTTAATTTGGTAGCAAAGGTCGGAATCAAACTCGGCCAGCTCTTTACCCAAGTACACTAAAGATGCCTCTATTGTCATGCCGGTTTGTACACATACCGACATCATGTCTAGTAAATAAGGGAGCTGTGCTGAGGTTTTGCTGATCAACATCTTGCGTCGCATTTGCAACAAGGTATCCGGAACAACAATCACCGCAATTAGAGAGACAATCACCACCAGCAATTTGTTGGTCGATGTCATGTCCCCTAACAGAACCAAACCTGAAACAAGGCCTAACACCAACACCTTGGCTGGAAAGTAAAACTTTGCCCATTCGGTGTTGTAATAACCTGCTTCTATTAGTTTCTGTTCAAGTTCATGTCTATGCTCCTTACCAAATCGAACAAAGAAGCGGTTAATGCGCGAAGGTGGTTTAATGGTATCCCCCCCAATATACGCAGCAACCTTCTTTAGCCTTTGATTGGAACGCACCGACTCAATAATCAAAAAGAGCAGCGAAAAAAACAGAACGATAAGCGAAGCTAATATCATCATGCTCGTACACCTCTTACTAATAGCCAAACGATGAACAAGCCGAACAGCTCACTGCCAAGTACGTAAAACAACACCACACGACCTGATTCGTCATACAGGACATAATTGACATTGTCGGGGTTTACATAATTCAGAATGATCATAAAAACCAAAGGTATAGCGGCAACAATCTTGGCGGAGATCCTCGCTTCCGAAGTCATCGCCATCTTCTTTTTTTCTAACGTTCTGGAATCCACTAGTACGCGAATCAATCGAGCTAACACACCTTTGAGCTGCCCGCCGCGCGCAATATTGGCTCTAAGCGTCACGGTGAAGAACAAAAACTCTGGATACGGGTAGTTTTTGCACGATCGCTTAAGTACCACTTCTGGCGATTCACCTAATTTCAATCGGTCGCCCATCAGCTTAAATTCACGCCCGATAGGGTTGTCCATCACTTCGCCAACATAACTAATGGCTTGCATCAAACTGTCACCCGCCGTCACCGCACTCATCAGAATGTTCAACGCATCTGGGAAGGTATTCTCGAAATCTCGACGCCTTCTGGTCACCAAGAAGCGGTAACCGAAAAAGGAAAAAATCGAAGCCAACACAGGTACCCACCAGGAGTTTGTCATCGAAAGCAAGTCAATCACGATGTACCACGAGGTAATTAAACTGCCCGTAATGTATAACGCGATGTACAAGGTAGAACGCGGCCCCAACACCATCAAGGTTGGTGAAATGGACTCTTTGAACGTGTGCCAGCTCTGTTTACGAACCAATGATTTCACGTTAATAGCGTTAAAGTTTTCCGCTTCCGCTTCTTCAATATTGAAGAATTGATTGACCTTTTTTACCTTTGAGTCCCGAATCAAAAGCAGCACAAAAGCGAATAGGATCAACGAAATCCAAAGCATGTTATGCCCCCTTAAAGGATGCGATAAGCTCTTCATAGAGCCCAAAGAATTGCGCTTTTTTCACAAGCTCAGATCGCTGCATAATGCCGTTGGTGACAAAATCTCCTTTCACGTTTTCACCGAAATGAGCATCGTCGTAACGGAAGCGATAGATCTCTTCCATCACCACGCTATCGCCCTCAAGCCCGACGATTTCTGAGATGCTGGTAATTTTACGAGACCCATCACGCAGCCTATTCACTTGAACAATCATCTGCACGGCACTGACGATCGTTCTACGAATCGCATCTAGAGGCTGATTTAAATTCGCCATCATTACCATAGACTCAACACGGGCAATCGCATCTCTTGGAGTGTTCGCGTGGAGCGTAGACATAGAGCCATCGTGTCCAGTGTTCATTGCTTGCAACATTTCAAATGCTTCAGAGCCACGACACTCACCAAGGATGATTCGATCAGGACGCATACGCAGTGCGTTAATCACCAAGTCTCGCTGGGTGACCGCTCCGGTTTGTTCAACACTGGAGGTTCGCGTTTCAAGTCGAACCAAGTTGGGTTGTTGTAGACGTAATTCAGCGGCATCTTCAATCGTGACGATACGTTCGTCTTCCGCAATGTATTGCGAGAGCGCGTTGAGTAGCGTCGTTTTACCTGAACCCGTACCGCCAGAGATCAAAACATTGATACGGCAGCGAGAAGCAATCATCAGTACTCTCGCCATGTCTGGAGACATCGAACCGAAACCGATCAGGTCTTCAAATCCGATGTTCTGCTCTCTGAACTTACGAATGGAGATTGAGGTACCGTCTAATGCAATCGGTGGGATCACAATGTTCACACGGCTGCCATCTTCTAGCCTTGCATCGACCGTAGGAGAAAGCTCATCGACACGTCGTCCAACACGCGAGGCAATACGCTTAGCAATCGCCAATAGCTGCTCTTCATTCACAAACGAGACTTCAGATTTTTTGACCTTGCCATGTCGTTCGAAAAAGATGTTATTTGGCCCGTTCACCATAATATCGGAGATAGACTGATCTTCGACCAAAGGCTGAAGTGGACCAAGACCAAACAGCTCATCGATTAAACTTTTCACCAAACCAGACTTCATCATCGATGTGATGGGTCTTTGGTAACTGTTTGCCAGCAAATCAACCGCGGCTTGAATCTGTGATTCTAGGTCTTTACGGCTCATTTTCTGAACCGCTTCTGCATCTAATGCCTCAAAGATTTGACCACGAAAAGCGAGATATAAGTCTTTGTTTGAACTCATTTAACACGCACCTTCTTTAACCAAGAATTCATCGCTTTTTGGTCAATCGGCTGTCCATTAATCAGCTTGACCAACTGTTCCATAGAACGACTCACATGACGGTCGTGTTTATGGGCTCGCTTTCCATCGATAATGATGTGCGCCAACAACTTACAATAGTCGACCTCTAGATCAACATTTGCTCCGAGATACTTCGCTAGATCGGGTTTCTGCAACACATAAGCGCCTTGCGGGCGATGGTAGTTGGCAACCATAATGACGCGCGTACGCGATGATAACGTGAGCTGTAAGCTCGCTATCTTTTCAAACAGTCGCTTCGCACTTCTCACGGATGACACCGACGCGTCGAACACCAACACGACCACATCAAAGTTTTCTACCAAGAGTTGTGGTTCAACTTTGAAGTCCACAGCGCCAGAGAAGTCTTCGATGATGAAGTTAGCGTTTCTTGCCAACAACTCACACAAGGTTTGGTTGTAATTAAGCACGTCGTTTTGGCTCATGTCACCGTCAATGGCGAGCAAACGCAGGTTCTTACGAACGCTCGTGAGGTAACTCAATGCCCCCTCTTCATCCATTTCATGCAGTGGCGCGGTAAACTCATCAATAGTTCGTGGCTTAAAGTCTTTTAAACCCAGCAACACATCAATGTTGGTGTCGGCGTATTGATGATCAACAAGAATGGTGTCTGAGCCCTGTGTCGACAACAGTGACCCGAGCTCAGTAGAGATAAACGACGTGCCTACGCCGCCTTTTGCGCCAACGATGGCAACACGCTTTGCTTTACGTTTCTGACTGACACCAGAGAAGGTTTTTAGGTTCTTACTTACGTGCGTTAAGAAATCTGTGAACTCCTGCTTATTCACAGGCCAGAACACATAATAGAAACCCATGTCTTTGAGAGAACGAAGCGTTGAAATGGCATCTTCTTTGCCAATCACGACCACACCTTTATGAGTCGGCAGTTTGCTGGCAAAAGCTTTCGCATCTTCCACCACATTACTCGACTCATTAAGCTCTAGAATCACGATATGACTACTTTGTTGCTCGGTGATTTTGGTGATGCCCGCTGTCGCTTTCACACACGCAGGCTCATTCCAACCTTCAAAGCGAAACACTTCCTGAACCAGGCTTAAACACTCTTGTGATTGGTAAAACAACGTACACCCAGCGACACCTGTCGAGGTTGCCTGAACTGGCTTAGCCTTCGTTGTTAATGCTTTCGTTAGATCAAACATTATTGTTCTCCTACCAATCTCGACTTGTACGCGACTTGCTTCAATCTCATCGATTCAACAAAACAATCGGACTGCCTTGCACGAACATGAATCTGTGCTGGTGTACATTCTTGGCTCTTCAATCCCGTTAACGTCACTTGGATATTTAGATCAGTTGGTAATAACTGGGCATGTCGATAAACCACTCTCTGTGGGGCGATGATGTGCGATGGGTACTGTTCAAAGATCCCCTGCAACATCTTCTTGTTAACGGCCGACTTATAATCCACCAAGTAGGTCGCTTCTTTATCCATCGACTCAATCTTGTGTATTAAAACGTCGAGTTGCTTGGTGGTTTCTGCACGGCTTTTAATCTCGAACTTAAAGCTGTGATGCTCTTTGTATACCAGGGCTTCAGAACCATGACCGACAAAATATTGTTCAGAAGCACAGCCGAATAGTGAAATCGCGAACAACGCCATCAATACTAGTTTCTTCATTGGATAAATCCTCCTTGCGACAGCAGACGAATCGTTGCATCAGAAGACGTCACCTCTTTACCATCCCATTTGATGTTCAGCCAACGTGCCAATGTCGATGTTTTCTTGATATATGGCAGTTGAATATCTTTCGGCTTCATCGGCTCCACGAGGTTTACGGTGGCTACGATGATCAATTCGGTGCGTTTTCTTTCAGTGGTTGCTTTTCTAAATGCGGCACCAAGAACTGGAATATCGCCAACAAAAGGGATCTTCTGCATTTTTTCCAAGTCAGCACTGCTCATCAAACCACCGAGAACAAAGCTATCTCCATCGGCAAGCTCCACGGTTGTCATGGCACGTCGAGAGGCCAATTGCGGTACTTTTATACCGGCGGCTTCTACGTAACCCTCAACCTCACTCACTTCCGGTGCTAGTTGCATACGGATTTTGTCTTGGCTCAACACTTTGGCCGTCAGGTCCAGCTTGATACCGAACTCTTTAAATGAAATGTTTACGTTACTGCTGGTAGAGACGATAACTGGCACTTCACCACCAACGAGAAAGCTTGCAGACTCGCCAGACAAGACCGTCAAGTTTGGCTCTGCGAGAACCTCTGCGATTTGGTCGTTACCTAACGCCATGATTAAGGTGCTGAGGTTAACCGCATCAAATTGGTCGAAAACAAACTCACCCACACTTGAGCCAACGGTGCTCCAATCAACACCGACGGTTTGCCCAAACGATTCTGTTACTTGAGCGACCGATATCTTGACGTTCACTTGCTGAGTCGTCGCGACTTCAATCCGTTCAATGATCCCTTCCCACGTCATATTGCGGGCAAACACCATGCTTTCAGGTTCTTCATAGTCTGAACTATCAGATTTAAACTCTAGCTTTTGCGTTTTGTCCCATTTCTCCGTTTTTTCTCGACCTAGCAGCGTCGCGACCAAGCGGTAGATGTCGTCACGCGTTGCTTCTGAGTCAACAACGCCACTCACTGCGACTTGCTCTCCCACTGACTGAACCTTGACCTTGGCATCAGGGAAAAGGAATTTGAGTTGTCGCCTGATGTCCGTTAAGTTCAGGTCAACAATAATACGGTCTGATAGCAGTACATCGTCATCAACGCCGTAGACAATCAAACGCGATTGACCCACGCTATTGGCAAATACTACAAGGGTATTGTCATTGATTATCTTGTAGTCAACGATACTTGGGTTGTTAATGAACACTTGACCGATTGGGCTTTTAAATTGGATGTGCTGACCATCATTGAGCGTGATAGAACGATCAGCCGCAAAAGTGTTTGTGGTAGAAAGTAAGCCAACCAGCGTTACTAGAATAGAACCAAACAGTGCTCGTTTAACTCGATGGGTAATTCTCATCACAAAGCCTCTCTTGGGGTGTTCTCGTTACCACGTAACTCAACAATGCCTGTATAGTTATCGATGATATTGCGTACCTCGGCGAACTCCGGCTGCAAATAGTGTTGACTGCGATAGATTTCGATATGCATGGTTCGTTGCGCAAGCGCGAGTTTTGGTAGTTCATCCGGGCTCACTTCAATAACAACGGTTGTCAGACCATCTTCTTTGCTCGGAGAGCGAGCGGTAATAGAACTATCACCCGTGTCATCATTACCGATATTGAGTACCTTGACGTGTTTCAAAAACATCGACGCCTTCACTCCCCTAAAGCGCTTTGGCTTATCGATGTTGCCAGCCAAATTGGCGTTAGGTGAACTCACCGTAAGTACATCGATAAACGAACCCGGTCGGATGTAATCATTAATCAGATTTTTATCGCTGACCTTGAGTGGGTATAACGTCATGCCCTCTGTAACTAGAAGGTCAATGTAGCCAGGCTTGCCCGGGCTCACTTGATATTCAGGCAATACAACATCGCCTGCTTTAAGATTTCGATTTAATAGAATGGAAGGTGAAAAGCTGATCTGAGCATCTTCTCTAACACCAAGCGTCAATGCTTCACTGAGAGGCAATTGCTGTTTAACGACACCTTGTGCATTGATTGCATACCCTTTTTCAAAGCTTTTGGTGCTAATCCAAACCCCAACATGCTTTTCGCTTTTTTCAGCGACCACTTCATCAGTTGTTGTTGGTTTAGGTTCACTTTTGAACAGATCGATAACGCCTAGTGCGCCGATGATTAAGGCAGCAATGGCGACAAGTAATACCAGTCGTGATCTCATAATGTGCTCATATTTTGAGGATTATATATATGGCGTAGATTGAGTTAAAATTGCTAAATAAAAGCCGATGCTAATAGCGATCCCATATGGAATACCCTCTTGAAAACCAACTTTATTTCTTATTAATTTTTTACTCACTAGATAAGAGATAGCTAAAATACCACCAGAAAAAGCCGTCAGAATAAACGCCAATAATAAGTCATTAACAGGGATGGTAAGCGACAAAATAACGACGTATTTAATATCACCCGCCCCAATCCAAATCAGTTTATTAAGAATAAGTCCGATACCTAACATCAGTAAAAAACTCATAATTTGAATATCTAGCGGAGATAAAAAACACTGCAAGAAGAGTAATAGGCACAAGGCGTAATTTTGTATCTTACGATAGAGAAAATCAGTGGCCGACACGTATAAACTCAATACTGCCAAAGTCACTAAATACAATTCATGACTAAAAATAGGGAATACCGCCTAAACTTGGTGAGAATTAATCTTATTTAACATCATAAATTAACTAAGCCAGACCGATGCAAAACATAGGTCTGGCACAAATATCTTTCGATATCATCTACACTAGCCAATAAGGCTTAATGTTAGCTGCTCGCAGTATCAATAGCGGTAGCAACTTGCTCGAATGCACCTTCAAGCTTGCCAATGAAACCGTCTGCACCCACTGCTGTCGTTACTAATACAGCCATTGCCACAGCAATTAGACCATATTCAATCGCAGTTACGCCGCGCTCATCGTTCTTGAATTGAGATAAAAACATGGTTGTTTTCACGTATAGCTTAGTAATCATTATTTATTCCTATAAGGGCTGTTGAAAATTCGTCGCCATTATAATTAGCAGGTCAAAGGTAAGGAAAATAACCCCTATCGACTTTATCAATAAGCAGAACAAAAAATGATCAAAATAAAATACCCCCCCCACACTAACTATGAAAACAAATCCATATGTAACAACAAGTTACATATGAAATCAGTTCCAAAGATCAATATTTAATTTATTTTATAAACTTGAAAAAGTAAGACTCAGCTCAATATTTTTAGTTATATCGCTCTTATATAACCTTTAGATATAAACAACTTAATAATTTATCAGTCATTATTATTCATTATAAAAATTGTTGAAATACGAAGATCATCACGCTATTGTTCTTCGAATCAGAAAACCATAAAAATTATAATTTCTTTGTGTCAAAAGGTTAGTGGAATCATGAAACTACATTTCGAAAATATTGTTTCGTTCATAGCAGTAGTTGAAGAAGGTTCATTTAGCTCTGCTGCTCGCAAACTTGGAAAATCACAATCGACAGTTAGTACAGCTGTACAAAATCTAGAGTCAGATTTAGGTTTCAATGTATTTAATAGAGAACACTCTAAAGTTTGGTTAACAGAAAAAGGAGAACGCCTCTTCCAATTATCTTTACCTGTGGTGTCGAAATATCGGGACTTGGTGACCGTTGCTCAACAAATGAATATTTCAGACCAAATCGTTTACCGAGTAGGTATCGATCCATTGGTGTTTGATAAAAATGTAAAGAGGACATTACTGGCATTTTCAGAAGCATTCCCAAACGTGGACTTATTGGTCGTCACCAAACCCAGTTTCGTTTTAGGTAACTATATCAATGAAGGTAAGATAGATTTAGCGCTAGGTAACCCCTACCACAAGACAAGTTATGACTTCAATGTAGAGGAGTTATTTCACGTTAACTGCTGGTGGGTCGCTCATAAGGATTTGGGGCCTATAAAGTCTCATGCACCATCTCAGCGAGTTCTATTAATGGATGGGTGTGAAGAACTGCTTAACTTATCGACTATTGCAGCATATAACCTTTGGCGACTGGATGATTTAGATACCATCATCGATTTATGTAATGCTCAAAAAGGCATCGCATTCTTACCTAGCTTCCTGATCGATAGTCATGTAAAAGATAACAGACTTAAGGTCATTACAGACCACCCTGATTTTTTTGGTAAACGAGTTATTGCTTCCCTTTTCTGGCAAATACATTCTGACTTTAGCTTGTTTAACCAATGGATCAAAAAAGAGCTCAAATCCAGCACTCACTACCAACAAACATTTATTGCGGATTTAGCTCAATAACGCTCTCTTAAATACTGATAGTCACATCTGGTGAGTAGAGCGCCCTTGGTGAATTACTTAACATTCGCGTAGTTCTTGATATAGAACCGAAACAAACCATAGAAAATAAATATAAATTGAAATCCCACATTTTTTTATTGTATAGCTCATTATGTATAAACTAACTTTGTTTATTACCTTCATTGCTTCGGCTTGATCGATATAAACAGCTTAATCACGTTTAATAATCTCCAATGTTTATAAGTAATTTTTTGGGTATTAAAACGTGGATAGCGTTAGATAACACGTATTCAACACGTAGGTAATGAGCTCACTATGGCTTATTCATGCGTGAGTTAGCAGGTTAAAAATGAGTTCGATGCTAAAGCACAGAGAGGCGTTCTAGTAGGTTGACGCCCGCTGGCACTTGAGGATGTGACTTGCAGACTTGAAGCAACAGATGTGGCATTAAAGAAAATCTAAGAACTGTTGATGTAGGTAAGACGAGCGTTAAGTAGAACTAGGCCAGGGTAAATTGGCGAATTTCAGACACAAAAAAGCCCACACTAGGTGGGCTTTTTTGCTTGTTCCTAAGAACGAATAATGGTGCGTCCGAGTGAACTCGAATCACCGACCCCCGCCATGTCAAGGCGGTACTCTAACCAACTGAGCTACGGACGCACAATGTTCTAAATCTTCTTTATGACGATTGTGACTAAATCAAAAGCCGCTACTTTGACAACAAGTAACAGAAGGAATGGTGGGTCCGGGCGAACTCGAATCGCCGACCCCTACCATGTCAAGGTAGTACTCTAACCAACTGAGCTACGGACCCATTCCTTAAGAACGAGGAAGATATTAACGACTGATGTATTGTGGCGCAAGTGGAAATTGCACTTGAATCAACCGTTTGCTCTTATTCGCATCAATACGTTGATTTTTTAGACGTAAAACAGAAATAAACTTGAGTTAGGTCACACTGAGCCTGTGCCCTACTCTTTGTTATTCCTCTTCTACATCGAACACAACATTGTAGTTTTCGGTATAAGTACAGTTCGGTTGACGACTACAAGTGAAAAAACGTCGTCCTTTGTAGTCACCTTGGCTAGCCAGCTTGATGATCATCGGGCTACCGCACTTCTTACAGAATCGAACCTCCTTGGCAGGTTCGATAAGATCGATATGTGTCGCGAGCAGTCTCTTCAAACGGCTCACTTGGTAACTGTGTTTTACTGAAGCGCCAATAAGCGGCAAACCAGCAGACTTACACACATGGATAAGCAGCTTCTCTCGATCCACTTTGCCTTTATTTAGCTCTTTACCATTATCAAGCTCGATGATCACGCGCGGTTCCAACGTTCGTGGGTCACAGACCACAAAATCAAAATAGCTACGAGAGATCTTATTATTCGCGATAAACCAGTTCTTCTTAGTATTCGTTTTCGCAGGTGCCAACACATTCGACATGTTCACTTTGGCAAACACGACACCGTGAGTACCAACCGCCGTAGTCAGTGCATTGTAAAACGCGGCTTGTTGCATGTTGAGCAACGCACCTCTCTTTTGATAAGCGTGGTCTTTGGTGTCGTCATGTTTGAATACGTACTTCTGAATGAAGTAAAAGAAGACAACAAGTACCACTACAACGATAAATATATTGGTCATTAGTAAAACACAGTCAAAGATTCAGGGAGATAAAGAATTTGTAGCGTAAGTAGAAAACAAGAAACTGGCAAGAAAAAGAGAATCAGTTGTTAACGATAATCACGTGCTTTAGAAGATATCAGTTACCTAAGTGCTTGATAGTGAATTTTGGCACCTCGACACAGCTCTCTTATTTGAACATTGTTCAACTATTCAAGCACCTGATTGATCTAGATCAATTCTCAGCATTTTGTGATCAATTGGCCTAAAAAACGTTATCCAAATGTTAATGAGGAAATTGATATGGAACTCAAACAAGACCCAAGATGTTATACCGACGTATGTGTAGATGGTAAATGGTTCCACTATGACCACTGTGGCACTCAAGCCTATATGCTTAAAGGCGGCGCCTCTGCTGTCATCGAGCTAGCAAAAGAGCCAACCACAGAGGGTGAGTTGGTTGAGATGCTGCAAGGTATAGCCAAATAACATAAACCAATTAAATAGCTAAACGCGCTAATACTCCCTACCTCTCCAACAAATTTTAATATTAGCGACAGTAAATCCATTCGAGCCATTCTATCTAACCTAGGTCGGAATGGCTTTTCTTTAAGCTCTTCGACTTGCTAGCAATGATTTTGTAAAAGCCAACAGCTTATACTAAACCCAACACCAAACTCAGCTATAAATATAAAATAAGAAGCTAGAATCAAAACATAGATCTAAGTTTTCCTTCATTAACCGGCTCACTATATGGAATAGCATTTCATATGAGAGTATGCTTTTACTTTGATTTCTTTATATAGGCGCTCTTAAAGATGGCTAAGCGTAGTAAGATCGATACCTGTCGCACTATTCAACTCATCCTCGATACCAGCTGTCATCAGTTATTGACGGTTGGCTACGAAAACATGTCTTACACCACGTTAAGCCAAGCAACCAAAATCTCAAGAACGGGAATCAGCCATCCTTTCCCTACGAAGACTGACTTTCTGATGGCATTAGAAGGACGATTCTTAAAACTTTTAGTTGATCATCTGACGATTAATGAAGGAGGTGAAGCGTTGGAACTGTCTTGGCAGAAAGCCCTTCAAAGCAAAGAGTTTACAGCTATTCTTAGGCACTGATTGGCGACTGCAAGTGCAGCGTTTAACTTTCCTTCCGCCAACAGCACTTCACTGTACGCTCTTAGTACGAGTATTTTATATCGATTGCTCACTTTATCGCTGTTGAGCGCTTCTGCCTTTTCATAAGCAATACGACCGTTGATTAAATCACCACTACTTAAGTAACTGAACGATTCGTTGATATAAAGGATGCCAATGGCTTCATCTTCAAATAGACCACTGTCAAAATAGAGCTTTTTGGCTTTTTCTAGAATGCCTAGTGCTTTCGGCCAATCTTCTAAGTAGATGTAAAGCAAAGCCATGTTCGACATGAGCTTGCTGTTATAAATATGCTTTGGGTACTTCTTCCCTAGTTGTAACCCTTTATGGAAGAAGTACTGCGCATCTTGAAGGTCATTACGCACATTATTGATTGCACCCGCCGTGTTGTAAGCTTTGACCAATAGCTCATCGTAACGAATCGACTCTGCAATCCCGATAGCGGAACGAATCTGAATTTCAGACGCTGCAAGGTCGCCCTCTTTAAGATATTCAATTGCAGATTCAACCAATGACTGCGATTTCAACCACAACATACCTTCTTGTTCAGCAAGGTTGTTGATCTCGTCTAAATATCCCATCACGGCTTTAGTGTCTTGCTGATGTTGCGCCACGTTCGTCAATATCATAAGACGGTACGCTTTGTAGATGACTAAGTCTCTTGTTGGATGCAGGCGAGGTAGTTGAGCCAGCGCTTTATCAGCGAATATGGGATCGCTTCGAGACAAATCGAGAATATGAATTAGCTTTTTTCCATATTCTGTTTTAGAAAGTTCTTTTTCTGGGGTGTAAACAGCGGGCTCGTTGACTTGCGAGTTAGTCAAATCTACATCGTTGATTGGATACAGCAGAAAGAAGCCCAGAAAAGCACTCATTGTAACAACAAGCAGGAATGACCCTAAAACATTGTTTTTATTCATTTATAAGTGCCATTATCAATCGCATAGTTCTCTTACTATTCGGGCAGTGTTCTTACTTTCTGCATGGTTAATTTCGGTTTGCAGTATACCCGAGCAATATACAGATTAAAATGTTGTCAACTTATAGAACTGGATCTTGTTTTTCTCATAATCTGGAATATTCAGGCGGTTTTCTTGATTTAACTCAGGCAATCATCCTACAAAGAGGCGTTATAGTGATTTTCCTGTTCCTACCTCCGTAGTTTTTTATAGCTAGCGGACACATAATGAGAATTAACAATGACCCAAATTAATGAACAACGTCTAGTCGACCATTTCTGCGATCTTGTGAAAATCGATAGTGAATCTCGCAACGAAAAGTAATTGCTGAAGCGCTGGCTGAGCAGTTAGGCGAACTAGGTTTTGACGTACATAAACTGTCGGTTCCTGAAGAAGTATCGAATGGCTTCAACATCTACGCGCGTTTAGACGGCACGCTACGGGGTAGCACAGTATTCAGCTGCCACATGGACACAGTAACCCCAGGTATCGGCATTGAGCCAATCATCGAAGATGGCATCATCCGTTCAAAGGGCAACACTATCCTAGGTGGTGACGACAAGTCTGGCATTGCGGCTATCATGGAAGCCGTTCGCTGCATTCAAGCTGAAGGTCAAGCACACAAGACCATTGAAATTGCATTCACCGTATTCGAAGAAGGCGGTCTATTCGGGTCTTTGAACTTCGATATGTCTTACATTCAATCTGAGCATGCTATCGTTCTAGATACAGGCGGCCCTATCGGCACAATCGTAAACGCTGCTCCAGGCCAACAAAAGATCGTTGCAACTATCAAAGGTCGCCCTGCTCACGCTGGGCTAGCACCAGAAGAAGGCATCAGTGCAATTCAAGTAGCAGCAGACGCTATTACTAAAATGAACCTACTTCGTATTGATGAAGAAACAACTGCGAACGTGGGTATTGTTGAAGGCGGTCAAGCGACTAACATCGTTATGCCAGAACTAAAAGTGGTTGCGGAAGCTCGCTCACTAAATGGCGACAAGCTAACAGCGCAAGTTGAACATATGATTTCAACGTTTGAAGAGAGCGCAAAGCAATTCGGTGCTGAAGTAGAAATCGAATCAACTCGTGCTTACGATGCATTCGTTATTGCAGACGATAACCCGCACATTCTTTCTATCAAATCGGCGTTCGAGAAGCTTGGCGTTACTGCAAACACCAAGCGCACCGGCGGCGGCAGTGATGCAAATAACTTCAATGCGAAAGGTCTAACAACCGTTAACCTATCTACAGGTATGGCGAAAGTGCACACCACTGAAGAGTACATAGCAGTGAAAGACATGGTTGCTATCACTGAGTTTGTTGTGGCTTACGTAACGCAATAATCTTACTTCTAAGCTAGATAAAGAATGTCACCTAGCTAATGTCAAAAAGCCGAGTTCTATAAGACTCGGCTTTTTTATTGTTCAAATTTGTCTAGAAGTTCGAGGCTAGAACCCCCTGCGCTTCCAGAACTGGCCTTGATCTTTTGCTACTAGGTCGAATGTCTTATCTGCGATGATGTTGCCTTTAAGTTCGACCGTCATGCGCCATTTACCGATCTTGTTTGAGACTGGTGCCCAAATGGTGTCGCCTAGGTAGAAATCCCAATCGTTATTGCCGATGTACTCTTCACCATCGAACGGCTCAAGCACTTCGCCTTTGTCGGTTGTGATATCCGGGTGATAAATGCAGTAACGGATCTTTTCGCCTTTGGCTTTTTTGATATTCAATATATAGCCAAACTCGACGTCGATTTCAGCGTCAACGGTGGTGGTAAACTCTTGTATTTTAGGTAGGTCTTTAGACTTAGAATCCCACGTGGAGTAAATACCGTAAGAAGTCATATCTACGACGACAGAGCGTTTTGCCATTTCAATCGTTACCTTGGAATTGTTTTATTAGTTAAATATGAAGGATACCCAATCTATAGAGTGACATCAGCATAGAGCTACTCTTGCCAATCTCTCGCCATGCGCTTGAGCACTGATGGTTCAATGTCGTGAATAGTGCCGTAGTTCTCTCGGCAAACTTCAATCACTAAATCCGCCTTGTATTTGAGTGCGAGTTGGCGATAAGCCTTCATTTCCCAGTGCTTGATGAAGGTATTCGATACAACGACATCTTTCCCTTTCTTAAGGCCATTTTCAGCGGTGTTTTGACACCACTCATGAGCCTGTTGTAGCAGTTTGGGGTCAAAACAGTACTCACCTTGCTCATTAACAAAATACATATCAGCTTCGACATGCAAGGCGTCATAAGTTTTTGCTTTTGTTGACTTACCCGAACCTGGCAGCCCTCGAATGAGTATTAACTTCATTGATGTTTTTCGGCTTAAATCAAAAACATGAGTTTATCGTAAATAGTAGAGTGTTGCTCTTATTACTGCCGATATCAGCAATCAATCACACTTGTACATTGTCTGTACATTGTTAAACAGAGGCAATAACCATAAGGCGACTAAATGCTCTTTTGATAAAAACACAAATAATTTACAACTATCCATTTTGTATATCGACAAGCGCATCAAACTATTATAGATTTAGAAGTATAGACGTCTACATATCTAGCTTAGGGAGAAAGCTGTGCCTATTCGCATTCCAGACCAATTGCCAGCGAGCGATGTTCTTCGTGAAGAAAACATCTTTGTTATGCCGCTATCAAGAGCATCGACACAGGAAATCCGTCCACTTCGAGTCTTGATCCTCAACCTAATGCCGAAGAAGATTGAAACCGAGACTCAATTCTTACGCCTTCTATCGAACAGCCCGTTGCAAGTGGATGTTGAACTGCTTCGAATCGATGACCGTCCAAGTAAAAACACACCGACTGAGCACCTCGATAACTTTTACCGTCAATTTGAGATGGTGAAAAACCGTAACTTCGATGGATTGATCATCACTGGTGCGCCATTGGGTTTGGTTCAATTTGAAGATGTTATCTACTGGGATCACCTCAAAACCATCATGGAGTGGGCTAACAAACACGTTACCTCAACTCTTTATGTGTGCTGGGCTGCTCAAGCGGGCTTGAAATTGCTGTATGACTTACCGAAGCGCACTCGCAAAGAGAAGCTATCAGGTGTTTACAGCCACGAGATTCATAACCCTTACCACCCTATTTTGCGTGGTTTTGATGACACCTTCTTAGCACCACACTCTCGCTATGCGGATTTCTCGCCAGAGTATCTAGCAGAGCATACCGACCTTGATGTACTTGCAACTTCAGATGTCGCTGGTGTGTATCTCGCAGCAACCAAAGACAAGCGAAACGTGTTTGTGACAGGGCACCCTGAATACGATGCGCATACGCTTCACAACGAATACATTCGTGATTTGGGCGAAGGCATGGAGCCAGTCATCCCTATTAACTACTATCCGAACAATAACCCCGACAACAAACCCGTTGCGAGCTGGCGAAGCCACGGGCACTTACTGTTCTCAAACTGGCTAAACTACTGCGTTTACCAACAAACACCTTACGATTTGGATCACTTCAGCGAAGATAACTTCACCAAAGACGATTAACTATTCGCTGGTTTATCAAAGATACAATGTTGCGCCCAACAAGCTGTTTACTTCTATGACGTTGAAAACAAGCTTATTGGGCGCAGCTTTTTTATGGAGAGTCGATCGCATTCCACCGTAGATTTACCACCTTATGTTTACCAATTTCATATGATTGTCTGGTGTTCATAAGGAGCTTCACATGCCTGCCAAGCCATTGTTTTCAAATCCCCTATTCTCAGCTCTGATCGCCTCTCTATCATTGGTTGGCTGTGTCTCTGTAACAGAAGGACCACCGAAAATAGAAAGCGATCCTATTGCGATGTCAGAATCTCGCATTGAATTAGGTTTGGGGTACATGGGCCAAGGCAACATGGTCAGGGCACGTGAAAACCTAGAACTTGCTATCAAACATGCACCGAGTTATTACCGTGCTCGGCTCTCTATGGCCCATTACTATGAACAAGTGGGTGAAGTCGATGAAGCGAGGTCTTCGTATCGAAAAGCGTTAAGCCTAGACTCAAGAAACGGTAACGTGCTCAATAACTACGGGACGTTTTTGTGTAAGCAAGGCGAGTATAAACAGGCCGATAAGTACTTCAATCGCGCCATTGACCAGCCCTACTACTACTTAGTATCCGCCAGTTATGAGAACGCAGCTTTTTGCGCATTCAAGGCAGGTAATACAGAACAAGCCAAGTATTACTTCACACGCGCCATTGACCATGACCCGAACCGAGTAAAGTCGATATTACAGCTATCTAAAATTGAAGTGAGTGAAGCCGATTATAACGACGCTAGGCTTCGTCTGTTTAAATTCCACCAGCGATATGGCTATCAAATTCCATCGCTTCAAATCTTAGTCGATCTGGAAAAGAAAGCTGGGAACCACGCGCTTGAGAAGAAGTACCAAAGTAAATTGGATGAATTGCTCTCTGCTTAGGCACTCAAAAATATAAAACGGGCTTGTTGAATGAACAACAAGCCCGTTTTTATTTAGAAAGTTAACGTGACTCTCTAACTTTGAAGTGTGAACCGTTATTTAAGCGCGATCCACTCTTGTCTTTGCGCGTCGTCCATAAAGGTCCATGCTACAAAGCGGCTCACTTTCTGACCTTGAGACATCTCAACCACTTTCACTTGTTTCGCTCTCAGCTTGCCTAGCTCTGAACGAATCATATCGACGTTGTCTTTCTTCGAAATCAGCGTTGTGAACCACAGCACTTGCGTTGCAAACAGTTGGCTCTCACGTGCCATTTTCATGATGAATGCCGCTTCACCACCTGGACACCATAGCTCTGCTTTTTGGCCACCAAAATTTAAGGTTGGCTTATTTTGCTTAGCTTTTTTCGATTCAGGTTTGAACGTTTGGCCTGCTTTCTTAGCTCGGTTTGCCGCTAGGTTGTCTAATTTACGCTGTGATCCCTTTTCGGCTTCTTCTAGAGAGCTATGGAATGGAGGGTTACAAATAGTGACATCGTAACGCTCATTATCCTTTATCACACCCTTAAAGATAGATTCAGAGTCCGCTTGCAAACGTGCTTTGATCTTACCTTTTAAATTAACGTTACTTTCCGCAATGAAATTCGCGGCTTTCACTGACACAGGGTCAACATCGCTACCCGTGCAACGCCATTTGTATTCCGTGGCACCGATAATTGGGTAGATGCAGTTAGCACCAACACCGATGTCTAGGGCTTTCACTGACTGATGGTTGTAAGCTTCACCTTGACCATCGCTATTAAGGATGTCTGCCACTCTGTGGATGTAATCTGCTCGACCAGGAATTGGCGGACATAAATAACCTGCAGGAATATCCCAGTGCTTAACACCATAGTGATGCGCCAATAGCGACTTGTTGAGTAGTTTAACCGCCAGTGGATCAGAGAAATTGATCGTATCTTCGCCTACTGGATTCTTAACTAAGTGTGATTTTAGCTCTGGTAAAGCAGCGACCAATAAATCAAAGTCGTAACGTCCTGAATGTTGGTTTCTTGGGTGTAAACCCGCTGCTGGCTTTACGGTATTCTTATTGCGTGGTGCACCGCCAGAACGCTTCGAGCTAGAAGGCTTGTGCGAACCGTTCGATCTTTTGGGTGCGTTATTATTAGAAGTGCCTTTTTTAAAAGGTGCTTTACCCTTCCCGCCTTTGTTGTTGCTTGGTTTACCAGGAACTCGCTTGGCTTTGTTCTGTCCAGCCACTTTTGAATCCGTACTGTTACGGTTTTTATCAGAAGCACTGTTTTTTGACAGACTTAACGTGGTTCTATTTTGTGATTGGCTCATAGGGCTACTTCTTTAAATCTAAATAAATCATGAATAAACGGGCATCTAACTCAAGTTGATGATATTCCGGTTCCATGTGACAGCATAGTTGGTAAAAGGCTTTGTCGTGGTCTTTCTCTTTAATGTGCGCCAGTTCGTGCACCATCAGCATTCTCAACAAAGGCTCAGGAGCATTACGAAAAACACTGGCGATACGAATCTCATTCTTCGATTTGATCTTGCCACCGTGGTTTTTGGCGACATATGAGTGCAAACCTAGTGCATTATTGATTAGGTGAATCTTGCCATCATAAATGACTTTACTGATGGGTGGCGTTTTCTTCATATAGCGATTTTTAATCTCAATCGCATAATCAAACAGGGCTTTCTCGCTTTTTATTTCGTGATTCTTTGGGTAGCGAGCTTCAAACCATGGCACCAATTTACCTGACTCAACAAGCTGAGTGACAGGATCGATAATGTGCTTTGGATAGCCTTGGATATAGCGTAATGAAGGATGCATGCAGAAAGACCGTACAAGTTACGTCACATCAAAATGTTATGACGTCGAAAATTGAGCCGCATAGTGTAACTGATCACACTTTTCTAATCACCTAGGATTCGTTACACTTTAACTAGATTCACCAAGAGCTAGACTCAAAAAGAGACTGTAAAGATGAAACGTGTTGTATTGTACGTGGCAGACAAATGCCCGCACTGTAAAGATGCCCAAAGATATTTGGACTCTAAGAAGATTGTTTACCGCTTAACGAATGCCAAGATGCAACGCGGCCGTAAAGAATTACAAGCGATGGGCGCTCGCTCTATCCCAGTGCTTAAAATCGGTGACCAAATCATGGTCGGATGGAACCAAAAGAACTTCGACAAGATGTATAACTCAAAAAACACTTAACGCTATGTAAGTTGTTATACCTCTTTACAACAAAGCCCGAATATCTCACCAAAGATATTCGAGCTTTGTGTTATCAGTATAGGAAACCAAGGTCTACCTTCCCTTTTCGCCACTATCCTTTTACCTTCAGAACACCACTACAAGACGCGCACCTGTATTTCTCTTTTATACCGAGAACTTTGTCAACTGATGTTCTACGAACTCTAATGAGCCTTCGTTCTTTACACTTACATTTCATGGAGCTAGGGTTGCCTAATTGATTAATTTAAAGGCAACTAATATCTACCAATCACTGCTTGTCAACCATATTGTAGGGCACACATTTTTCACAGAATAATATAATCGACGAATTAATTTTCAAACGGGCTCATTACTCTCATCTCAATACCTAGCCCTTTATTTTAATGACAGTATCGCACTTGCTGCATTTATATCGCCCCTTGATTCCTAACACTCGGTCGAGCAACGTTCTACGAATTCGTATTAACGTTTGCTCCTTACATCCACATTTCATGGCCCCTCACTAACTACTCAAAAAGTACTAGTATTATTTAACGGGCATGCATACCAAGTAAATTAGAAACTGTTAATACCCGCGCCATGCATAGTGATATGCGTCGCATAAAGCCATGATAAATGTGATATTAGTCCCAAGTGTTTGCGGGGTTAATATGTTACTAATCACACATTTTGTTTAACGAAATCGATAAAGGTTCTGTCAGCCTTAGACAAATAGCCCTCTTTCCGCCACGCCAAAGATAGATTAAGTTTTACAGGGTCTTTAAATGGCACTCCAACCACGTCGTCCTCATACTCTGTTACCAAGCTAAGCAATGCGGTAATAGCGAACTCGCGCTTTACAATAGAAAGAATCATTGGCAACAAATTAGTCTCGAATGCGATCGTCATATCTAAATCGTATTTTTTGCAGGTCGCGTCGATGAAATCACGATGGAAATAGCCTGACTTAAACATTATCAACTCTTGCTCAAAAAACTCTTCAAAAGTGATGGATGACTGTGACGCCAATGGGTGCTCTTTACCGACAACAGCTAACATTTCAGAACTGAGTAAGTGGTCAGTTTCTAGGTCATCCGGTACATTTTCATGATTGATAACACCGATATCGAGTTCGCCGTTTAATAACATTTCACGAATCGAAGCCGTGCCCGCATCGATCAACGTCAGCTTGAGATTTGGGTATTGGCTTTTAAATGCCATAACGACTTGTGGAAAGAAGTAGCTTCCCATCATACTTGGCGCTCCCAAACGTACCTCCCCTTTCTCCAAGCCTTTCAATTCATTCATCGCCAGCTCTGCATCATCAAACTGTTGGGTGATTCGCTTAGCATGCTCAAACAGTACCTTTCCTTCCTCCGTCAAAGTGACCGATTTATCTCCGCGTCGGAACAAAATCAAATCAAGTGTTTGCTCGAGTTTTTTAATGGATATGCTCAAGGCAGGTTGCGCGATATGTAAGGCTTTGGCCGCTTGGGTAAAATTCCCAAACTGTGCAACCGCGAGAAAATGGCGAAGTGGTTTTGATTCAAGCATATCGATATATTAAATATATAGAGGTGATATTTTTAATATATTTCTTTAATCCACCTTGTACTGATAACTTGTTCACAAACAGCTTAATTATTCCGCATAGGCACAAGATAAATGTTCGACAAAGGCAGTACTCAATACAAACGGATCACTCAATCATTGGCGATTGGTTCATTTATCATTTTCTGCAACCTTTACGTATTTCAACCTATTTTGCCGCACATGGCTGAACACTTCCAAGTGTCGGAAACCCAAATTAACTGGCTATTTGCCGCAACCACGCTTGGGTTATCGATTAGCTTAGTACCGTGGGCTATCGCTTCAGAGTCATTTGGTCGAAAGCCTATCATCCTATTTAGCCTTTTTGCGATTCCAGTAATTGGTTTAGGCATGGCATTCACCACCACGCTGTTACAACTCGTTATTGCTAGAGCATGCATGGGAATTGCGGTCGCAGCTTTTGCTGGTGTCGCTGTCGCCTATATGGTCGAAGAGTTAACACCCAAAGCCTTTGCTGTCGCGATTGGTGGCTATATTGCTGCTAACTCATTGGGAGGGATCTTTGGCCGTGTGCTAGGCGGCTTGCTCACAGACTTTTTCGATTGGCACGTTACCGTGCTGATCTTTGTGGTGGGCTCGCTATTAGGCGCTTTATTCATTGCCTATCGACTACCCGACCAGCAAAACTTCAAACCGCAAAAAGGGCTGTTCTTTCATCATAATCGCTCAGTTGTGATGCATTTAAGAAACCGTACCTTATGGCTTGCTATGTTGATTGGTGGAGCCAACTTCGCTCTGTTCGTGAACCTGTATTCAGTAATGGGCTTTAGATTGGTATCCGAGCCTCACTCCGTCCCTGTTGGCTTAGCATCACTGATCTTTCTCTGCTACCTGGCAGGTACCGTCAGCTCTAAGCTGTCTAACAAATGGACGCTCCGTTTCGACCCGTTAAACGGAATTCTGTTAGGTGTGTGTATAAGCTTGCTAGGAATGCTGGTATCTGCGGTTGATGACATTCCATTCATGTTTGCAGGGTTATTGCTGATAAGTTGCGGAGCTTTCTTCTCGCATACCCTAGCCTACTCTTGGGTCAGTCAAAAAGCACCAAGCGCCAAAGCGACGGCAACCGCGCTCTACCTTGTGCACTACTATATTGGTGGCAGTTTGGGTGGGTTCTTACTCTTATACTGCTGGCAGTTATTTGCTTGGAATGGCGTGATTGCAGGAGGCTCAGTCTTCTATGTCGCGATATTTGCTTGGGTCTACCAGTTGAAACAACGTCAAGTATCGACAACTAAACTCGCAGAGGCATAGAAACAACAGTATTTTCGAGACAATTAGTGCTTTTGATTAACAACCGTTCTGATATCCTACGCAAAATTTCATTTCGGAACCTGTTATGTCGAACACTCAAAACACTGATCTTCAAACCATCCATGACCAAGTAAAGCAATGGTTAGACGATGTTGTTATTGGCCTAAACCTGTGCCCATTTGCAGCAAAGCCACAACGTAATAAGCAGATTAAGATCTTTGTGAGTGAGGCAGAAACCGAAGAGGCATTGCTAGAAGACATCATGACTCAATTTGTTGAGTTGGATAACACACCAGTCGCTGAGCTAGAAACGACTCTGGTGGTTGTTCCTAACATGCTGCAAGATTTCTTCGACTACAACATGTTCATCGATTGGGTAGAGGCTTTGATAAAGCAGCAAGATTGGGAAGGCGTTTACCAAGTGGCGACCTTCCATCCTGATTACTGCTTTGGCGGTGCGGATCCTGAAGACGATGAAAACCTGACGAACCGCTCTCCATATCCGGTTTACCATTTGATTCGTGAAGCGAGCATGGAAAAGGTGTTGAAGCATTACCCTAACCCTGAAGCTATTCCAGATACCAACATCGCTCGAGTTGAATCGTTAACACCAGAAGAGCGTCGTAAATTGTTCCCGTACTTGTTTAGTTAATCACTTAGTATTCCCCTGCAGCAGTAACTAAGTGCCTTTTTGCTGATGATATGGACGAGACACAAACTGATCTCGTCCATTTTCTTTGGCAACATACAAACACTCATCCGCTACTTTAATCAGTGAATCCAACGCTGACATTCGTTCATTGCGTGTTTCACCAGCACTTAATTCGAAATGGCAAGCGCCAATAGAGATAGTAATAGGCTTTCGATCAAGAGTAATCTTCTTCACTTCCTCAAGCAGCGTCGCAAGCTTATCCTCAACCGTGTTGACTGGCGTACTCGGGTACCAAATCACAAACTCTTCGCCACCAAAGCGAGCAACAAACTCTCCTTCTTGAGCATTACTACTCAACACATTGGCCACTTTCTTTAGCACAACATCGCCCATTTGATGACCATAGCCGTCGTTCACTGATTTAAAGAAATCAATATCAACCACGGCTAACGTTCCCTTACCTAAAGACCCTTTAAGCTGCTTTACCTCGCCGTTAAGTGTTTTAAATAGAAAACGTCTATTGGGTAAATGTGTCAGTGGGTCATAGAGTGCTTGATACTCTAGCTTCTCATTTAATTCTTGTAGTTTTCTCTCTTGCTGCCTGCGAACGAGTTCAACCTCAATCCATGACGCCATTAGCTTCATCACATCAATATCGAACTCTTTAAACTCTCGGTAATAAGGGTTACCACTCGAAAAGTTAAGCGTGCCGTAAAGTTCATCATCGACAAAGATAGGAATACCGATATAAGACTCGAGACCAAAGGATTGGTAAGCAGGGTGTCGCGCGTAAGTATTATGCTCACCACAGTGCTCTATGCAGATAGGTCCACTCGAGCTGCATGTGATCTCACAATAAGTTGAGCGGTAATCGAACATATCACCACTTTTCAGGTCAACGCCTTAAGGTGTGACACAGTGCTCCACAAGGTAAGTATTACCGTCCACTTTTGACAAGATACCAATATCCAAATCAAAACGTTCGAGCCCCATAGCGAGTAGTTGGGCAATCTGACTATCGAATCCTTTTCGATATTCATTGGTAATTTGATACAAGCGGCGTATAACAATTTCGCTTTCACTAGCTTGGTGCATAACGATATCCCACTGCTGCCTAAGTGAGCGACAACATTAATATTTCTAATATAAACAAGAGTAAAAAGTAGAAAATCATAATAATCAATTGATTTGTGTGCAAAATACCTCATTGGTCCAATGAATAAAAGTCGAGTTCTTCGACTTTGCGTTAGCACCCTATTCTTACCTTTGTTAAAATGACCCATTAACGAAACAGAATGGATAGGAATATGAACCTTTCTCAACTAAACCAAGAAATCTACGATCACCTTTACCGCGACATTGAAGAGTTCCGCAGTACTTTTGATCTGCCGGTTGCTGCTCCTGAAACAATGGACGAAAAAGGCGATACGCTACATACATCTCTAGCGATCGAAGAGCTAACAGAACTTGCAGAAGCTGACTCTAAAATCGAACAAGCGGACGCTATTGTAGACAGCGTTTATGTTTTGATGGGACGTTTGGTTCACCTTGGCCAATCCAAAGTAGAAGACAACCTAGCGATCAGCTACTTAATCGACTTACTGTTGAACGTTGCCAAAAACCGTTCAATTGACTTCTTACCTTGCTGGGACGAAGTACACTCAAGCAACATGAGCAAAGTATGCCGTAATGAAACAGAATACGCAGAAACAGAAGAATTCTATGCTGAGCAGAACATTAAGCTAATGGCGGTTCAAAAAGGTGAATACATCATTGCTAAATGTGCTGAAGATTTTGTATCGGAAGGTAAAACGGTTCGCCAAGGTAAAGTACTAAAATCTGTACACTATCGTCCAGCTAACCTTGAACCTCTTACAGCTTAAGTAAAGTTAAAACTGAAGCGCTTCAAAGCATCAGTTGACTGAAATAGAAAACGCCACGTTATTGTAACGTGGCGTTTTATTCTCTATTGGAGAACTCTAGCTGTTTTAATTGTAGCCGTGGTTAGAAGCCGAGCGCTATACTAGTCGAGCCATGTGATAAACCGCCACATATTCGCCATTTCTAAAAGCGAACCCTGCAGACTCCCCCTCAATCACGAAGCCAAACTTCTTATACAGGCTGATCGCTCGTTCGTTATCGGTATAAACGGTGAGCTCCAGTCGTTTGATGTTAATCCAGTTATCACATAAGTCGATCGCCGTTGCGAGTAACTGGCTACCTACGCCTTTGCCTAACACATCGTCTTTAACACCCATACCAAAAGAAGCGACATGACGCCTTCTTGGGTTTACACATACTTCCAAGCCTAAGTTGCCAACAATTTCTCCATCCAATAACGCGACATAAGAGTAAACGTTATCTGGAACATTTGAGATTCGTTTTTGCCAAGTTTCCAGAGATGGGTTTGGGAGTTGCAGCGTACCGGTATAAGCATTAGTGCATTCGTAAACTTCTTTTATTCCCTTTGCATCTGACGGTTCAGAGCGTCTCACTACAATACTCATCGCAACTCCTACTGTTATTATTTTGCTAAATCTGAAGTACACTTTTTATGTGCACCTAGACACACTATCAAATAGTAAATATTTAACAATAGGTTAGATAAAATTGTTTCTATTTAACAATTTAGTGACTATGACTATCGACGAGGCGAGCCAATGATTTTGAATGTAACATTAATGGTTGATGCTAAAAAGTTGAACTCAAAAAGGCTACATTGTGCTACTGGTATATACACAGATGAGGCAGCATGGGCACAAACTTCTGTGCCCAGTGCTTAATTATATCTTGTGGTTAGTCACGCTCACATTGAACTTGCATGACTTTTAAATCGGTAGTGTTTAACTTCTTAGCCAGAGCTGCACCTTCTTGGTTACATTCTTCAAGGCTCGTGAATTGCGTGTTCACTTCCATTTCGGCCGTACTTGGTGCGCCACCCATCATTAAGCTAAGAATCAGTGTGAGTTCGTACATTGTTAGTCCTCTTTCGAGTTAAATAAGCATCCATTGAAATAAGATAAAGTGACTCGTGTTTTTCCTATGCACTTGTCGCGTTTGAAATAATTCTAATCAATCCTTCCAACTGAGTTTTACCATTTCGTGCCACGAGGCGATAAACACCTTGAACAAAAAATGACGCTATATCTCTGTAGCGCCATTTATAAGATAATAAACTCAGCCCAAATGGAATCATCAGGGGAACAGTTAACAGGCCTTAGTTAGCTGGACGCCAGACGCCCCACTTGTCGTTTTCGTAAGTCGCTTTCGGGTTTTCACCACCCTGAATCCACCACTGCGCTTTCCAGGACTGGTTAGAGTAAGTCACAACCTCACCACCAAGGTAAACCTTAGATGAATCCCATGTGCCCGGGTTTGGTGTAGGGTCTGGGTTTGGTGTAGGGTCTGGGTCTGGAGTCGGATCTGGATCCGGCGTTGGATCTGGGTCAGGTGTTACACCACCATCTTCAGCAATCACTTCGAATGTGAAGGTTTCAACACTATCACTTTCAATAGAGCTAGCAATGAAAGACAAGGTTTCGTTCGCTGTAATCGCCGTAGTATCAACCACAATTGAAGCCGTACCATTGTTTTGAATGCTTACTGCAGAACCTTGTGTTTGCGTAAGGTTTGCGGTTTCACTTGTTGCAATCACAACTTTGTCGCCCGCATTGACTACGTTGTCACTCTTCACAAGTTCGTAGATGTCGCCTTTCAACGGTTCAACACCGCCATCACCACCGTCAATCAACGTTAACTGACCAGATGCACGGCCATCTTTTGAGTTGAAGAAGTTACGTGAAGGATCATTTTGGAAGTACATATAGTGCTGCATTTCAGCATGCCAGTCGCCGATAAAGACCGCGCCATCTTTAAACTCTTCGTGCCAGCCATTAATTTCTGAAGCCAACAAACGAGCCCAATCGTTAACGTTTGAAGCATCGATGACGATGTCGAAACTACGAGCTACTTCACCATACTTGTTGATGATGTCGTACTTAACGGTGTCGCCAACTTCTGGCGTTCCAAATTGGTCTGAAACAAACAGATCACCACGGACTAGATCGGGCTGTGGACCCGGCTCTGGTGGAGGAGTTGTACCACCAGCAATAGTGATGTCTGAACAGTTGTAGAAGCCTTCACCTGCTGAATCATTACGTTGCCAGCGCACAAACAGGATTGCATCGCCAGAGCGGTCCGAAGGAATGGTTACATTGATACGGTATTTACCGCCATTTACAGGGACATTGCCCTCTTCTTGGATAAGCTCTAAATCTCCCCACGCTAGGCCTTTGCTTAGGTCTGCATTTGGTTTGGTTAGGTAGAACTCCCAGAATGAAGGGTTGTGTGGTGCTGTCGCGTTGAATACATATTCAAAGGTACCAGTGCTTAGCTCGGTACGAGTCCAGCCTGTATGAGGCGCACCCATACCGCGTTTTTGCGAATCATTGGCGTAACATAACGTGCCGTCGGGAATCGCCGCTTTTACAGCATTGATATTATTAAAATCCTGAACATTTTTTGCATATTCGTTACGTTGAACAAACGGATATGATCCAGAAATGTCTTTTGCTTGAGCACAGGCTGCATTCGGTGGTGTACCCGACCAAATACCACCTTGCTCGTAACACGTGTTCTGACGTGCACTTGGAAACTCAGACCAACCATGAGCATTTGCCACTGACGGCACACTCGATAGCAAAGCCATACCTACTGCAGCTTTAAGAAGATTATGATTTATTGTTGTCACTTTCCCACTCTCTATTATTTTATCCTAAACAATGCCAATCACTGCTAATCAATCAGGATTGTAGTTCGAGGATTTATATTTTTCGTTTAAAGAACAACGAAAAATATATACGTCAATTTTATCAATAACAGCGAGTTTTATATCGATAGGAATCGGAATCACACAACTCAAACAAAAGCGTTGTAGATAGATGATGTTGCTTCTAATTATTGGATTTCAGTATTCTGTCTTGATTGTAGAAACAATATTCAAAGTGAAGAAAAAAGCGGCTTCGCGAGTAAGCCACTTTGAGGTTCTCATAGTCAAAAGAGAATTAAATCAGCTAGATGAGTGAGATCTTAGTCCAACTTTTCCCATTGCTGTCTCACTAAATTTGTAAAGTCGACATGGTTAAGGTGCTGGGCGTTAGAATTGATAGGCCATAAGAAGCACAATACTTATACTTCAGCACCCCGTTAATTAAATTATCTAATTGGAACTAGAGTAACGCTACGATACCAGCAACCTCCAAAGCTTCCATTGCTGCTGCAGAAAACTCTTCTGCAGTCATCCCTGCTTGGTAGGAACTATGAATGGCAGTAGTTGCAGCCTGACTTACGTCTTCTACAACTGAACTCCAACCAACACCTGCGAGGCTTGTTGAGTTGTAGATGAACGGCAGACTATCAACGATAGACTGTTCAAAACCGCTGGCAACCGCAAACCTCGCAACAAATTCGCCTACTCCCATAAGACCAGCATCGCCAGCTTCAAACTCACTAGCACTGTGAAGAATAATTACAGATTCATGTTCAGCCGCAACAGCATTTGCTTCATCAGTACCAACAATGACACTAATACTACTCACATGCTGACTGATCCCTGGGATAGCGTCTTCTTCCATCAATAAGTACGAATCTAACTGCCTAACAAAACTTGCAGCAGTCTCTTGAGAGTCAAACTTGATGACAGTTTGTTCTTCTATAGGCGCGATATCTGAAACCGTTTTTGTGATGTATGTCGCGCTCTCATCAAATGGGAGCTGATTGGCTGGCAAACCAGTGTGGAGTTCTTTAAATCCCATATCAGTCATAAAGTTAAGATCGGACTCTGAAATCTGATTCTCAAAATATTCAGCGCCATACTCTCGAGTAGGGAAGGTTAAATAATTTTCTAAAGCTTGCTTACCACCACTTCCTTGCAGGATCTCATACATATCATCGAAAGACGCATTTAGTTTCATAGCGTCAGTACCAGGACCAACTGTAGTTGCAGAATATCCAAGAGCTTGGAATACATCTTGAAAAACACCTTTGCGAGCCAGATAAACTGTCGTCCCAGCAAGCGCAGCAACGCTAACGCCAGCAGTGGCGATAACCGCAACCTTACCTGGCTGAAGGCCTTTATCTGCTGTCACATCATCATAAACCATTATGTTAGAGAGCATTGTTGGTGATGTCTGCTGACCACTGTTCGTTCTAGCAAGATTTGTAAAACTTAAGATAGTTTGTTCTTGCGTCGCTACAAACTGCAGTTCAACCTTTTCCCAATGATTTCGGCCGTTTTCGTTGTTATCCCACGGTGCATCTACAACCCCATAAACGCCCCCAGACCAAAACTCTTCTTGAATTAAAGGGTGCGCTTTAGTGATTAGCGTATCCTCCCCCCCAATGGACACAAGTGTATTTAGTGGTTGATATGTATATGAGAGTCCGGGATGCTTAACAAATTCACCAGTGATGTCAAAAGAAAGCGTATAGCGCTGCCCAGGTACGGTTTGAAGTATCGTTTTAATTGTTGCTTGACTATTAGGTTTGCCGACAACAAGTGTAAAACCACCCGAAGGTGCCATTGCACTATCCAGGTGTGCCAATTGTCCAAATGGCTCGATCGGACTTACACAGTTAGAGTCAAGTACTTCCAAACACCACTCTTCAACTTTCCCGTCCAATATAGCGAACCTTGGGTTCAACACTAACTGATGCTTTAAATAATATTGTATTGATTCAGCCACCTCTTGTTTTACTGCATCACGGTTAACACGGTTTTCATCATATAAAGGATTATTCTTATCAATAATTTCAATTTGATTTAAGTAAGACTTAGCTAAAGTATCTAACTTATTTCTAGGACCATTATTTAACACGAAGTTGAAAGTTAATTCAGATTCTCTAGAAAGCTGGCTATTGGCTTTAAACTTATGTTCATGTGAACTGTTGAGTGTAGGAAAGGTATTGTGATCAGCAAATGCAGAATACTGGACAATGGCACATGATATGCCCAGTGCTAGCTTCCTTATAGTAATACTCATATGTTTTCTCAGTATTTGATAGATTGGATTGATTACAGTGCAAACACAAATTAAAAGTATTTATGCTAATAAGAGTTGTTTTTAACGAATAAATCATCACAAAAAAACAACTCAAACACCCAGAGGCATACAAAGAGCATATGCAACGCAAACATCACACGAAAAAATCAATATAGCGAGGTAATAATTTTATTTTATGATAAAACAACTGTCACCTTGATTTTTTATGGAGCCAAATAGCTTTGAAGTAAAACACTTGTTATCAAATACAGACTGTTGTTAACATTAAGATTTCGAGAAGTAATATATAAAAGAGAATAAGATTGGGTAAAAATCGGCGATAAACCCTTACGCGGAAATAAAACTTAGGGTTTTATTTTTCAGTTGACTGTCCCTTGGTTTATTGAAACAGCAATACCATAATTCCATCAAGAGCCACACTCTTCACTTGAGTGTTGAATACAGACTCAAGTTGTTCTGGAGTCAGTACTTCACCCGCAGTACCACAAGCTTGTAAAAAGCCTTTGTCGAGCAGTAGCACTTGGTCGGCGTGTCTTAGGGTGCGGTTAAGGTCGTGGTTTGCCATGATTATGGCGATGCCCTTTTGCGCCACTCTTTCAATGAGCTTATAGAGTAACGCCTCTTGCGCAATGTCTAACGGTGCCGCCGGTTCATCTAAGATCAGTAACTTCGCATATGGGTTAAGTGTTGGCCAAACTTGTAGGCACATGCCCGCCAATCGAACCCGCTGCAACTCACCACCTGACAAAGCTTGAATTGAGCGATGAAGCTTATCCGCAATGTCGAGCATCTGGGTTATCTCTTCCAAGGCTGCATTGATTTCAGTTTCAAGCCCTTGTGACGAGCTTGGTAGTGATAATGCCAGATATTGGAACACTTCTAAGTTGAAAGCCGGTCTTGCACTCTGACACAAGTACGCACGTTGCAATGATAAGTCCTGTAACGATAAGTCAGATAGGTCTTTCTCATCGATCTTGATATCACCTTTGTAGCTGTCACCTATGCCTGAAATGGCCTCCAGCAAAGTACTCTTGCCACTGCCATTAGGCCCAATAACATGAGTTACTTGGCCCGGCTTGAGCTCAAATGATAATGGTAATAAACGAGCGCCGACGCTCAGGCTCTTAATTTGAATCATGATTTTTAATTAACATCCAAATGAAGATAGGCGCACCGATACTTGTGGTCATCACACCCAAAGGTAATTCTGCAGAATCAAGTAAAGTTCGTGCGCAAATATCAGCAAACACCAGCAGCGCAGCCCCAGCGACGGCAGACAAAGGCAGTAGATATTTATTATCGGTACCAATAGCTAAACGCAGTAAGTGTGGCACAACCAAACCAACAAAGCTGATTACACCGCCCAACGCCACCGCACAGCCAACCAAAATGGATACTGCGAAGATTAAGCGCCAACGTAACTTAGGCACATTCACGCCAAGTTGCGCCGCATGGGTTTCACCGATCATCAGTTTGTCGAGCTTACTGCCTTGCAGACACAACCAGATAATCACAGGAATCATCACTAATGTCAGCGAGTGTTGATACCAAGTCACGCCGCCTAAGCTACCCATTAGCCAGTACATCAAGAGACGAAGGCTCATGTCATCACTGAAATAGAATGCCCATGTCACCATAGCACCAGAAAGAATACCTAATGCGACACCTACCAGCAGCAGCTTGGTCGTGGTAAGCCGCATTGCCTTTACCATACTCACCAAAATCACTGTGAAACAGAGTGACCCTAATACCGCCGCGACCATGAAGAGTTCTGGAGTCGGCGCAAACGGCAAGAAGAACAACACAATCACCATGGCGAGGCTTGCACCACCAGAAATGCCGAGCACACCTGGTTCTGCCAATACGTTGCCTAATAACACTTGTAAGCTTGCGCCAGATACCGCTAGCCCTGCCCCGATGGCAATAGCTGCTAATAATCGAGGTAAGCGTAAATCAATCAGTAGTTTTTGTTCTAATGTGGACAAGGTGCCCAGAGGGGAAATGAAGAGATCGCCAACCATTAGGTAAATAGCACTCAGCGCGATAAGCAGTGATGCCATCAGATAAATGGCTCGCGTCCATTTGCGCTGTTTTTGGTGAAGAAGTTGTTGGAAATCCATATCAAGCTACTTTGAGATTGTTCGCGTAACCTTACCTGTATACCCAAGTAAACTCAAGGTTCACACCGTAATGTGAACCTTGATATTTCAACCAGTTGAGCGGTTATTCAACGAACCGTCGTCGCTGCTACAGATTAATCGTAAACCAACTGCCCATGGTCAAATCGTGTTTCCACTTCACACACCATTAAGGCTGCTCGTTGACCGATAGCAACATTACGGTTTGGGAACACCACCGCTTCGTTTTCATTCTTCGCCATTAATGGTTTATCACCATCATGGCCAAAGACTTCACCGTGCTTGAATGCAGTAAAGTTCTCTACAGAATCTGAGAACATGAAATCGAAATCATCATGTAAACGAACAATGGTGCGGCTCACACGATAAGTAATGGTTCGCTTGGGCAGATGCTCTGGCTCAGATTCCGCGATTAAATTACGCATGGCGAGATCAAAAGCCGTTAGTCTATCGAGTTGGTTCTCACCAATTCTCGCGACCTGCCCGAGTTCCATTGTCAGAGCCTGCGCTCCGAAGTTTTCAGCGCTGTACCAGCTGAACGTGCTGGTAGGTGCATTCGACAGCAACACGGCTTCAACATGAGCACTGTTGATGAAGTCGAATAACTCTTTGCTACGTACTTCGTGGCGAACCTTAGGGCTCACTGCAAATGAATAGTGCTTAGATAAACGGATTGCACAGTGCAAATCTAAGTGCCAGCGTGTTTCTGGCTTGGTTTCTTTATAAAACTCTGTCACCAGATACTTTAAGTTCTGGGCGATATCCACTTCTCGATTGCTCTCGTACTGCTTTTCATCAAACAGACGGTTCATATTCACATCAAGAAAACGGGTATGCGCGTTGGTTGCTTCTGGGTGAGCTATGATAAACAAGCATCTAGCGTTCACTGCCTGAAAGCCTGTTTCAATATCCTCAACGAGCTTATCAATCAGCTCCATTGGTGAGGTTTCGTCGCCGTGTACACCGCTTGAAAAGATAATGTTCTTGGTTTCAGAACTGTAATCAGCGGGAATCACTTCCAACACACCACGTTGATGAAGCTTAATTTGAACACCGTTACTCAGTACGGTCTGTCCTGCAAACACTTCTTGCTCAAGATCTAGGCTGTCAAAAAGAAATGATTGGCGAAAGAGGGTCTTCGTCATGCGTTACTCCTTAATTGCACGGCCGTATGTTAATAAATTGTACATAGAAATTGTGTTGCTAGGATCGCACTTATCAATAGAAACTCCGTTATCACTCACAAATACTACCCATATATTTTATATTTCCTGCTTATTAACAAACCGAGGCCTGTGCTAAATAACTTTCTCTATTTAAAGCAACTTTTGGTTATATCAAGTTCTTTCAGCAAGATAAGAGCCACGTAAGCTAACACAGCTCTTACCTGCTATGAACAGATTGAGATCAATTAATCTTCCTGATCGAGCAATCTTTCAAATTCATCGATCTGAACTTTGACCATGTCGATGCTTTGTTGCCAGAAATCGGCTTGAGTCAGGTCCATTGCTAAGTGTTTTTGAACCACTTCTTCCGCCATCATGCTGCCCGTATCTCGCAACAAAGACACATAGTCGCCATAGAACTGTTCGCCTTTCGCATCACGTTGCGCATAAACACCTTTGCTGAACAGATAACCGAACAAGTATGGGTAGTTGTAGAAACTCACCTGAGAAATACTGAAGTGTAACTTGCTCGCCCAAAAGTAAGGGTCTGCTTCGGTCATCGCATCGCCGTACCACTCTTTCCAAGTGCTTTCCATCAGGTCACACAATTGTTGCGCCGTCAGCTCGCCTTTTTCACGCTGCTCGTAAAATGCTTTTTCGAATTCGAAGCGCACTGGAATGTTGACCATTAAAGCCAATGAAGAAGACAGCTCTTCCCACAGCATTTCAAGTTTCTCGTTTCGTGTTTGGGCTTGCGTTAACAAGTGGTCACGAACGATGTTTTCAGCAAAGATAGAAGCTGTTTCTGCGAGCGTCATTGGGTAGCGTGTCTTACACAACGGCATGTCTTTCATTACCCAGTTGTGGAACGCGTGGCCTAGCTCGTGTGCCAATGTCATTAAGTCAGAGCGGCTGCCACTCCAAGTCATGAACACAAGCGGTGTGCGTGTCGCGGCAAACTTGGTGCAGTACGCGCCTAAACGTTTGTTGGCAGCTGGTGCGGCATCAATCCAGCCATTCTCAACCATCAAAGCGACAAAATCAGCCATCTCTGGATTTACTTTTGCGAAAGCGGTTTTGATCACTTCGATCGCTTCATCAAATGGGTAAACCTTAGATTCAGCGTCACCAAGTGGCGGCATTGCAGCTAAGTGATTCCATGGCTTCATTTCATCTAAGCCGTGAACTCTTGCCATCAACAGACCCGCTTTCTGACCTACTGCGCGATTAGCTTTCGCCACAGACATCATTGTGTCTAGCGTTTCAGGCACAATTCGGCTGCCGTGCAAGCTTGGATCTAAGAAATGCACATCTGCGATTTTCGAGCGCTTTTTGTTTTCAGTCAGACGCCAACCTGCAAGCGCATTTAGAATCGAAGCAAATGACTCTTGGTGAGTCTTCATTGCACCTTGAACCGCGCGCCATGCAGGCTCTTGTTTATCGAATTCGCTACCGTACAACAAGCTCGCCGCTTGCGAGAAACCAAGTGCTTCTTCTTCACCATCAAGTTTCAAAGACAGTTTCAATGAGCCGGTAAGGTTATCGTATAAACGACCCCATGCATCACGGCCATCGACTTTCATGGCTGCTAAAAGCTGTTCTTCAGCCACACTGAGACGGCTCCTTGATAGCTTACGTGAGCTTTCAATCGCGAAGCGTTGGCCTGCAACATCTGCACTCTCGTGTTCTAAAACGGCATCAATAAACTCTGGCTCTGCGTGAATCAGCGTATCTTCATAAGGGCTAAACGCTTGTGACATTTCAGAGTTCAGCTTTGCGACACGGCCAAGCAGCGCTTTGGCTTCTGTATGAGTCGCATCTACTGAAGCGTGACAGTTAGCAAAGGTGTTAATTGTGCTCAGTAGCGTGCCTGCCGCTTCTGAGGTCTGGATTGCGTTTTGCATTGCCAGAATGATGTGACGCTTTTCAACATGGAGGTACAAGAGTTCGATACACTGTTGAATGAGTTCAATATCCTGTTCAATTTTTGCATCATCAAGATCGCGATAAGCAATGCTCAGATCCCAACTCGGTGTTGTCATGACTAAATTCCTTTCACGTAGGTAGTAATACCAATCTGGTATAGCGACTGTTAACGCCGCTTTATACTTCTAATTACTTTTAATACTTCTAAGATTGTTAATTCTTAAACTGTGTTTTTGGACACTCAGAGAACAGGCAGGCCTATCGCTTTGACGCTGATAAAGCTCTGCGCGAACTGGGTCACTTGAATATGGGTTATCGATGCATTCTCGATCGACAACTTTGAGTACAGACTCGGATTTTTCCAATCAATATCAAGGCAATGCGCCAATAACATACGAATAACGCCACCATGGGTAACCAACAATAGATTGTCACTTGGATCGTTCAAAACTTGCGACCAAGCTTGAGTTACTCTTTCGTGGAAGCTCCGTAAACTTTCTGCACCATTGAGCTTATGGTTCGATGGGTCTTGCCAAAAAGTGTCGAGCATTGCCCACTTGTCCTCAAGCTCATCAAATGCGATACCATCCACTTCGCCAAAGTTCATCTCTTGAAATTCAGGAGCATCAGACAAAGGCACAGACATGCACTCCGCGTACAAGTGAGCTAAATCGCTACAACGCTTCAACGGTGAAGTGATGACCGCATCAACCGCTATATCCTGATGTACCAAAGCGTCACAAATCTGCTGTTGAAGCTCCGGATTGACCAATACGTCAGAGACACCGTTTAGCGCAGCCTTCCCTTCCACTTTGCCATGTCTGAGCAAATAGATGTTTTTGGTGGTTCCATTGACCATATCAGTGACCTAGCCTTGAGCGTTAATAGAATGATTTGAAGGCTTAAGGTGTAGTGGCAACCCCGCGGCTATTAGAGTGACATGTTCGACAACGCGAGCAAGTGCTTGGTTCATACGACCAGCATTATCAACAAATAAGCGCGATACTTTCCCGAGTGGAACAACCCCTAAACCCACCTCGTTCGATACCATGATGATCTGTGCCGGGCTTTGCTCGACGCTTTTGACCAATACTTCAACCACGGCTTCAACCTGTTCATTGGTTGCGTCGTCACCCAGTTCAAAGATGATGTTGTTCAACCACAATGTTAGGCAGTCAATCAGCACCACATCTTCTTTCTCAAAAGACTGCAATTTTTCGGCTAATTCGACGGGTACTTCATGCTCAATCCATTGCTCGCCACGACGTTGTTGATGGTGCGCGATTCGTTCACGCATTTCATCGTCTAAATAGGTCGCAGTCGCTATGTAATGTAGACGCCCATTTGAACATGCTTCAATTGCACATAATGCTTGTTGTTCTGCAAAACTCGACTTACCTGAGCGCGCGCCACCTAAAACAAGATGGTGATGACTCTGATACGCTTGATTATTGGTTGTCATGTGTTGCCTCTAAAATCCTGAATGAGTTACATAAAGCCGTTATAAAACGCAGCGGTAAACACAACGTAAATCAGCAGTTCCATCAACTGTTGAGCCGCGCCCAAACAGTCACCAGTAAAGCCACCAATGCGTGCAATTAACCACTTTTTGAAGCCCACTCTAAACAGGTAAGCAATCACAGCTAAAACACACGTAAACGCTAACCCAAACCACAAGCTTGGTAACAGACCAACCAACATAAGGAAGACAAGCTCCCCCTTGGTTTGTTTGTTGGCTAAAGGCTTACTCTTGCTCGTATCCAAGTCGCTAACATAAGGCATGTCATAAATAAGGGAGGCCGAAATCGCTCGGCTAAAGGTGTAGCTCGTCACGATGACCATAAACAATTCAGCCATGCTGACGAGTTCATTGAGCAGAACCCACTTACCAAGCAAAGCCATGATCAGCGCAGACGCACCGTATGTACCGATGCGGCTGTCTTTCATGATGGTCAAACGACGTTCCAATGTCATACCACCACTGATGCCATCCGCCATGTCGGTCAAACCGTCCTCATGGAAAGCGCCAGTGAGCATTAAGCTAAAAGTCATCATCAAAAAGATGGCAATCGAGCTTGGTAACACAGTATCAAGCAACAGAAACAAACCGCCGCACAAGACACCCAGCAAAAAACCGACTGTTGAAAAGTAACGACCAGAACGGTTCATACGCTCTTCTGAATAAGGCGTATTCTTCGGCATCGGCAAGCGAGAAAAAAAGCCCATTGCCAACGAAAACAGTTGCCATTGATAAGCAACGCGATCTTTCCAAGATCTGTCCGGAAAATCACTCATTAAACTGTAACTCCAGCGCTCTCGAAGCTCGCCATATTGTTGTAAAACTCTGCCGCCGCTCGAAGGATTGGCATCGCCAGTGCTGCGCCTGTCCCCTCACCTAGCCTTAAACCAAGGTCGAGCAATGGCTCAGCATTGAGCAGCTCTAGTAAAATTTTATGTCCAGACTCTTCAGAGCGATGCGCAAAGATCATGTAATCGCGGCAGTTAGGCTCAATTAAGGTAGAAACATACGCCGCAACTGACACAATAAAACCATCGACCAATACTGGCGTTCTGTTGTGGTAAGCACCAAGGAAGGCACCCACCATTTGCACGATCTCGTAACCACCGACTTGGGTCAAAATCGATTTAGGATCGAGTCCTTTGCAGCGAGCTACGCCCTGTTCAACCACCGCGACTTTTCTTGCTAACTGCTCGTTATTGATACCAGTGCCTAGGCCAACACACTCATCTGCAGTACAGTTTGCTAGTGCACTCAAAATCGCTGAAGCGCTGCTGGTATTACCGATGCCCATTTCGCCAAACATGATGATATTGGTGCCATTCGAAATGGTTCTAGATACAAGCTCTGCGCCCAATTCAATCCCACGTTCTACCGTTTCTAAGCTCATTGCGGCTTCATTGGCAAAGTTATTGGTTCGTGTACCCAAACGCTGGGAGATCAGCATTGGGTTATCAGATTCGATTGGTAACAATATTCCTGTGTCGACCACCGTAATATCGATGTGGTTCACAGAACAAAAACAGTTAATCGCTGCGCCGCCGTTTAAGAAGTTCAATACCATCTGCTGTGTGACGGCACTCGGGGCAATACTCAGGCCTTCATCAGCAACACCATGATCACCTGCAAAAATGATGATGCGCGGTTTATTTAATTCAATATGTTCTGCCGCCGACTCTTGTCCTTGGCTCTGAATTAATGCTAATTGAAAGGCAACTTTTTCGAGTAAGCCCAATGCGCCAAGCGGCTTAGTTTTTTGGTCAATACGATGTTGGATGTACTGCGAGTATTTTGTATCTAACATAAAATTATGTGGCACTTAGATTGAGGAACGGGTTTTAACGATCTTATCCGCTGGAGCTAAATAGTTAACGCTTACTTAGGACGAGCGACAGAGAAGACATTAGACAGCGTGGCATATTCGCCTCCGCCTAGTCGGGATAAAGGATCAAGTGCTAGTGCATCAATCTTCAAGCGTTCGCTCTCTTTATCGATCACACCTTCAGAGATATACACCTGTTCAACTTGAGCAAAGATAAGGCTTTGCGGTACTTCACCGACTTCTTTGACCTCGTAGAGTGTGCAACCAAAAGCCACAGCGCACTGCTTCACTCTCGGTAAGGAAAAACCCTCAAATTCAACTAATTCAATGTCATTCGCCGTTACTTCTGACTCATTATGCTCAAGAGTAGCTGCAGTCGCGGTCATCACTTCAGCTGAACTCGACGATGCAATATGTATAACTAGCTTACCCGTCTCATGGGCATTACGAGTGGTGTCTTTGATTTCTCCCGATGGCTTCTTCCCGACCGATAACATCAGTAGCGGCGGATTGCTGGAAACAGGCGTGAAATACGAGAAAGGCGCTAGGTTGTACGCTTGATCAGAAGATTCCGTCAATGCCCACGCGATCGGGCGAGGAACAACGGTTTGAGTCATCAGGTGATAAACCTGAGTGGGAGCGAGAGTATCAAGCTTGAGGTTCATAGCACGTCCTTGGTCTATGTGAATTACGACCCAGTTTACGTGTTAAGCAAAGCTGTATCTATGCCTAAGTAACAGAAACCGCAGAGAGTGTTCTTAATTTAAGCAATTCAAAACCACTTTTTCTCAAATTGAGAATCAAAAAGACAGCGTAGTTGAGCTCCTAGAGCTACACAAACGAAGAATCAATGACTTACGTTTTGGCACCCTTTATGCTTTGTATGATGTGCTTGTCAATCTCTCCATTGATAAGTACCCATACAGTGAACACCCACGCTGTTAGCTACAAAATGCAACACCAAGCAACACAACCGGTTGAAAAAAATAAAGCTCAGAAAAATGATTTAGGAGGTGCGATGATTCCAAACTCAAGCAAAAGAAAACCAAATAAATCAGGTAAGAAAGTAAGCAAAAAGGTAAGGAAAATCCCACTGTCCTTCACCTAAATTTTGCGAAGAAAGTAACAAGCCCGTCGCCCAACGGGCTTTGTTATTTTTGAGGCTAAAAATAGATTAATGCATCACTTCATCGCGCCATCATCAGATCTCATAAGTTAGACAATCCGTACACTTTAAAACCAATAAACCAATTAGATTTCAAGTATTAGTTCACTTGTTAAACTTCGTAAAATTACCCTTACATTTCATAAAGTTATAACAAACTTTCATTTATTTACTCCCTTCCCCTTATTGATAGACTTACCCCATCAATAGTTAAGGGTATTTATGAAAAACAAAGGCTTTACATTAATCGAGTTAGTCGCCGTAATCGCTGTTTTAGGCATTATAGCTGTGGCAGCAGCACCTCGATTTTTAAACATCAAATCGGATGCAACAAAAGCAACGCTCGATGGCTTCATCGGCGCTTTTAACGCAACCAATGAAATAGTCATGGGCAAAGCAGCCATCGAAGGCTTAGAGAAAGAAAAACTCATTCAATTGCCAGACCAAGATGTATGGATTAGATGGGGCGCTATTGCATTAGATTCAGACAATATTAAAAACGCGATGCAAACTCATGACTATCAGTTGCTCAGCTATGGACCGAAATTCAACCCAACCCTCATAGTCTACACGGGTAGAGAAAGGCAATTTAGAGAATTAAAGGGCTATAACTGTTTTGTTCAATTCACGCGATCTTACACCTTAGATCAAACTCAACTCATCAATATTGGCGATCTAACAATCAATAAATTCTATGACGGGTGTTAACCTCTTAACTTAAAAATCTATTACGTTCATTATATTGCCTGATCTCTTTAAGCCCGTATACGCGGGCTTTCTTGTTTCCACAACACTATTTTCTTGTAGCTAATGCCGATGGCTCGTCTTTAATTTGCACGTGCCTTCACATTAAAAGCGAACAAGTTTTCGTCATTGAACAAGAAGGTTTAGATTGAAACAGTGACTTACGTAAACGTTAGGGATAGTTATGAGTATTTCTGGAGATAAGACATCAATCATAGTGGCTGGTGCTACCGGACTGATTGGTCATCATGTGATGAACCTGCTCATCAACGAGCCTGCGATACAGCACATTTACGCTTTGTCCCGAAGGGCACTCGATTCACAGTTCCACTCAGAAAAACTCCACACGCTGATTCATAGTGATCTGCAAGTCACCAGTTGGGACGATACCAAAACTACACCCAACCTTGGGATCATCTGCTTAGGCACCACCAAGAAAAAGGCAGGTTCGAAAGAAGCATTGCGTAAAGTCGATGTAGAGTTGGTCAGCCACGTAGCTCAGTCGATGAAGTTTCTTGGAGTTCAACGCCTTGCGGTTGTGTCCAGTTATGGCGCGTCCACTGATTCCTATTCGCACTACCTCAAGTGTAAAGGGCAAATGGAGCAGAACTTAAAGCGTATCGGCTTCAAGCAACTGTTCATTGCACGCCCTGGGCCGTTGGTTGGCGAGCGAGAAGAACCAAGAGCCGATGAAAAGCTGCTACAAAGCGTGTTTCCTCTTCTGTCGCCTTTTATGTTTGGGAAATTCAAAAACCTACGCCCTATCCAATCAAAAGATGTCGCTCAGGCCATGTTGTTCCGATTGTTCGAAAATAATTTCCAAAATATCGAAATTTACTCATCCAATGACATGCTCAATTTATTGGCAAAATATCGCTAAAAAGCTCATCTATTCACCATAATGTTGTATATCCACTCATACCATTCGGTGGATATTACCTATCGTTCTATTTAATTACTTTTCCTTATTTTACGTTTTGTTACAGGTCGCTACTGTAGCTAACAGTATTTGCGCCCATATATCCAAGCGCCCTATCGATTTAAAGAAATTCATAAGGAAAACAAATGTCATTTTCAGCTATCGCTGCCTTAGCGGTATTCACTGGTATCCTCTTCTTTCTCTACGGACAGCAGAAAAAAGAACACACGTTATCGCGCTTAGTTCTATTAGGTTTAGTTTTTGGTAGTGCTTTCGGCCTTGGTCTTCAGCTGCTATTTGGTGAAGGCAACCCTGTTATTAACGAAACGCTAGACTGGGTAAACATTGTTGGTCGTGGTTACGTTGGCTTACTGAAAATGGTCATCATGCCATTAGTACTAGTTTCGATGATTGCGGCGGTAGTTAAGCTTGAGAAAGGCGGTTCACTGGGCAAAATCTCTGGCATCACGATCTCTGTGTTGTTAGCCACCACAGCGATTTCTGCGATTGTTGGTATTGTAGTAACTCAGGCATTTGGCCTATCTGCTGAAGGTTTGACAGAAGGTGCGCGTGAAACAGCACGTATCGCAACGCTAGAAAGCCGCATTGGCAGCGTTTCAGACCTAACAATTCCACAAATGCTGGTTAGCTTCATTCCAACCAACCCATTTGCAGACCTAACAGGCGCTCGCTCAACATCTATCATCGCAGTTGTTATCTTTGGTGTGCTAACGGGTATTGCTGCTCGTAAAGTAATGGCAGAGAAAGAAGAGCTAGAGTCACCAATTCGTACGTTCGTTGAAGCAGCTCAATCTATCGTGATGCGCTTAGTTAAGATGATCATGGCATTAACGCCATACGGCATCGCAGCGTTAATGGCGAAAGTAGTCGCAACATCAAGTGCTTCTGACATCTTAAGCCTACTAGGTTTCATCGTAGCGTCTTACGTTGCTATTCTATTGATGTTTGTGGTTCACGGTGTGTTGGTTTCTTTTGTTGGCGTAAACCCGAAAGAATACTTCCAAAAAATCTGGCCTGTTCTAACGTTCGCTTTTACTTCGCGCAGCTCTGCTGCAACGATTCCACTGAATGTTGAAGCTCAGATCACGAAGCTAAACGTGCCACCAGCAATTGCTAACCTTTCGGCCTCTTTCGGCGCAACAATTGGTCAAAACGGTTGTGCGGGTATCTACCCTGCAATGCTTGCAGTTATGGTTGCACCTACGGTTGGTATTGACCCAATGGACATCAACTTCATTCTGTCTCTGATTGCAATCATCACGGTGAGCTCTTTCGGTATCGCTGGTGTGGGTGGCGGTGCAACGTTCGCAGCACTTATCGTACTTCCAGCTATGGGCCTTCCTGTAACGATTGCAGCACTGCTTATCTCTATCGAGCCACTTATCGATATGGCTCGTACAGCGCTTAACGTATCTGGTGCGATGACAGCCGGTACGATTACAAGTCGCCTATTACGTAAGAAAGACAAGCAACGAGATCTGGAACAGGCGAACGCTTAATTCTGATTCAAACAGCTCGATCAACAAAAAACCGATGCCCATGCATCGGTTTTTTATTGTCTATTTGGTGCCGGAGTTGCTTTTTAAATGTTAAGCGTGCATTTGTTCAATAATACAATGAGTTAGCTATGAAGTATCACCGTGATTGATATATGATTCAACACCTCAATATGCTGCATTAAATTGACACCAGTTCGATAACGGGATCACCATGAGCTTTATTATACTTTTACTTCTTCTACTATTGGTTTTCATAACTCGCTTACTTCAATGGCGAGCAACTTCCACTTTTTTATCTCTTGTTCTTATATCGTCATTTGTGCTGATTGGTACGGGTTTAATTCCTCGTTATTTACTAGACGACCTGCAAGCGAATTACGAAAGCAAGCCTGAGATCCAATGGTCGGATAATAATGCGATTGTTCTTCTTGGTGCAGGCACGCAGCTAATTAAAAGCACACAAGAGTTCGAGCCCACCTTTTTCTCTTATGGCCGAATCAGTGAAACGGCAAGCCAATATAAAGAGTGTGCTAAAACGCAAACTACATGCAAAGTAATCATCAGTGGTGGTGATGCTCAGAATAACGGTGTCACAGAGGCTGAAATTTACGAGCAACAACTGCTTAGACTGGGTGTTCCAATCGCCGACCTTATCCAGGAGCCGAACAGCGTGAACACTTGGAAAAATGCGCAGCTGACCAGCGATCTGATGAAACATCACCAATTCGACAACATTGTGCTGGTTTCATCTGGCCTGCACATTCGCCGTAGTGAACTCTACTTCAACCACTTTGGATTGAACGTGATTCCAGTGAGAGCTGATTACATGGCAGCTCAAACTTCATGGCTGCCATTATGGTATAACTTTGCGGTAACAGACTTTGCTCTGCATGAACAAATCGGGTTTGCGCGATACAACATCTACAACTTTATGGGTTGGAACAGCAAACGCGAAAAACCAGGCGACGCGTAAGAAGACACTCGCCGATTACCGAAGGCTGCTCTAAGTAAGGTAGTCAAATCACTATAAATGAAAATGCAGCGACAACCCTTGGGTTATCGCTGCATTTTTGTATCTGTTTTGTCTATGTTCTTTACCATCTATGCAAGACAATCAGTATCAACCTGTTTGTTGAACTCGCCACCTTTCATCATTTCATCGAAAGCCTTACACACACCTCAAAAGGTATCCCGTACCTGAGTACGCACCGCTCAATAAAAAAGACAGAGAATAAAGAGAAAAATCCTTATCAAATGACACTTTAATCACTAAAAGCAACTGAAATTAAAGAGAATTTCTTTTCAATTCAATTCAGTATTTTTGCGATCGTTTTATATGACAGAGTACACGCCGCTAGGAGCCCTCGGCTTCAAATAACACATATAAATAATATCTAATAAAAAAGCCAAACAATGGCAATTAGGAACTCATTAATGTTCAACGTCAGTAAAACTGCGCTCTTTATCGCTGCCACATCATTAACGTCTTATTCTGTTAATGCCAAAATCTATTCAGACCAAGTCGTGTTGGATAACCTCGGTGAGGATGTTTGTCGCTCCGACTATCGCCCACTGACTCATACTGAAGCGCAGGAACACAAAGCTGCGCTTGTTTCTCGTATGAACGTTTGGGATATCTTTGGTCTTAAAGATGATTGGGTGATCATGGGCTCTGGTTACCACGGGCTTATTAAGCATGGAGAGTTAAGTGACAAAACCTGGTGTTACCCCAATAAACCAGAAGCGGGGTTACCATACTACCCAGCGCAAGCAATCCAAGAAAGCAGTAACCTTGGGGTTCAGAGAAGCTTGGTCAATGACAATGCGTACTTCATCAGGCCTTTAGCATATCTCGCACACAACCTTGGTTATGCATGGGTAGGTGGCGATTACGGACTCTATGTGGGCCAAGACATGGCGATAAATCAGCTTAACGATGGCTGGGAGATCAAGGGAAATAGTAATGGCAGTTGTACAGGTGACCGTTGTAATGAGAAAACGACAATCACCGTCGATAACTTCGCTTACACGCTCGATACGAAAGGCTTCTCATACGGTACCGTTCAAGAAACAGACCAAGAGCTAATTAACACCCTTTCAGCTTACGCCATCAATAAGACCGAGCAGCCTAAACAGATCATCGTCGATCTTCATTTCTTACAATCAACGCAGTGGAATAAGACCAATCGTTTTGACCTTGCAGATGTTGTCTTGATGAACGAAGACTTTAACTGGCCTCAAGCTGGAAAAACCGATGTTCGAGTGGTGTTAGAAAAAGGCCAGCATTTCGCTGATACCAATAGTGGGCAGCGCTCTAAGGCGAGTGACCTTCAAGCCATCTTAACGGTACCTGCTCGATCAGTATTACCATTTAGAGTTGAGTTCTTACGCTCTACCATCTCTTACCCTTATCGCATCAAAGCTAATATGAGTTACGACGTAAACTTCACAGGCTTTCTTCGTTACAGTGGTAATGCGTTGGTTTCACACCCGACTAACCGCCCTACGCTCTCTCACACATTTACCATGGGCACCAACAGCGAAGAGCAAGCGAATATCCGCTACCAATGGGACCACCGTTATATTCCCGGTGAGATGAAATGGTGGGACTGGAGTTGGGCAATCAACGAATATGGCCTGAGCAGCATGCAATATGCCGCTGGCGCGAGTGTTCGCCCCTTCTACTCTTATGTTTCTGGTCAGTTTAATGCCGAGTCACAATACTCTGGGATGATCGATATCGGTGCTGAGCACTCTGTCGATTCATTTGATGCCGTGAACATATTAACCAACCACAAAACCTACTATGCGGGCGATATAACTGTTGAGACCGATTTCGATCCTGAAGCACTAAATCGACTCGGTTATCACGATGCTCAGCTAATGATTACTCCAATACAACACTAAAAACACGCCTGTACTCAAACACTAAGCTCATCACTCCGGTGGTGAGCTTTGTGTTACCTCCGTATCCAAAAGTAAACTAAAGCACTTATTCAACAACTGTTCTGGGCAGGTTCCCTCTGTCGTCAGTGAACACTGTTTGAGAAGTGTTTTTCCTCCCAACCACCAAAGAAAGGCACTATCTAAATATGACCAAGAAAATCCATTTATGGCGGTTCGCAGCCATTGTCTATAGCCCCTTATCCGTCGCATTTTGTCTTAGTGACGACGTCCAAGATACTCAATCATTAGATGCGATTAACCAGAATCGTATTACGTCCTGGGCTCGAAACGAAGTTTATTCAGAGCCACAGTTTGGCATTGCACTAGGCGAACTTGAGCACGATGCTCATACAAACTCTTTCTCGGCAGCTTGGCCACAAACAGAGCAAGCACTGGCGAGCGTCCCGCAAACTTTTGAAAGTACACTAAGCGAACAAAGTCTATTCAACCGCCTCGGTAAAGCGGGCTCTTCTACGCTCGAAGTTTTAGGGCCAGTTGGAGATGCGGTCGCCGTGGGCTTTTGGCTAGACAACATGGTAAGTACATTCTCTCAGGAATCCTCTACTCGTCTTGATGAAGCCGCTTCTGTTTTTTCCATCGTTCCTCTCGTTGGTGATGAGTTAAACCTATTGTCGAATGATATTAAGTACTTCGCAGCGAAAGAAAAAATTGAAGAGTTTGAAAACCAATCACATTACGTGTTTAGTGACCACTCGCCAGATTTTTATCGCTTCCATCACAAAAAAAAGGACGCAATTGCTCTACTTAACAAATACGACAATCACGTATTACAGAGTGCCGAAATGTATGTCGACCACTTACTTCTTGAAGCTGACACAGAATATCGCCGACTGACCGCTGCATACGATAGGCAACTTTCTAAACAAATGGCACGCATTGATTTAGAAATGTTGAAATCTATCGCGCATGTATCGCCTGAATCAAATCTGCACCAGCCGCTATGCCACAACGTTCACTCTTCTTTAACAGAACTAGAACGCTGTATTCGTACTGAAGGGCCCTCACGAATTGACAATTTCGTTAATAACCTAAGCAAAGATGACTACCACGCGCTCGCTTTAAAATTACATAGCAAGAAAAGAGAGCTCGTTGAAATCGCTTTACGCCGACTATCCACGCACAGAATGAACATAGTTAACAGGCTAATAGAAAGGGCAAAACCTCACGTCGCATCGATCATAACACACAGCAAAATCAACCGAAGTACATTGGAATTTCAAGTCAGGCAAAGTGGATTGAGAGAGTATGCAAACGAAGTTTGGGGGCTTGATTATCTCAGTGAAGAGCAACTTAAAACGGCTACCTTACTGATACGCCCAGCCAGAGAGTGTTGGGGAGTTCCTGCCATTGTACCCGGAGGCATTCAAGCCTCTGTCGATGCATGTAAAGATTCTGGTGCATTATACGATACTTACCACCCTATAAAGGACCCAGAGTTATCAGAAGTGTTGCTAAAAAAGGTTGAACTTAATGTCGAAGAGCATGTTGCATCGAGAGTTATTGCTGGTTGGCCAGTTGGCTTATTTAAAACTCAATTAATCAGTACTGCTAACGCCTATATATCTGGCCAGTCGTCGAACAAACTATTTGAAGATCTCCTGTCCAAGTTAGCAAACATAGAAGCTCTCCCCTACCAAACGTCTTTCAATGATTACTTGGAGAGCAAAGGAGTTGACAGCTCAGACCCCAATAATCGCAACAGTTGGTATCAGATTAGCCGTTGGTACGAGCTGCTGCTAACAGAACGACCAAGTGGTGGGGTATTAGATCAAATCAAACAATATGAAATTTTTAAACACTTTATTCAGCCTCAATTCAAGATCGCTATTACCCTTTCTTACATACGCTCTCTCAATTACTCAGTACCCTACCCAAGCGTATACTCTGCAGCAAACCTTAGGTTTTATGCCCCTCAAATGGCAGACATACTCGATAACGTGATGTCGCAACCTGACTCTCACTTTGAGCAAAACTTTCAAAACGCCATTGACAGCATAACGGAAAAGGCGATGAAAGCGACAAGTGCCAACCAACTTCAGTATTTATTGGGCGATCTTTCTCTCTATCTTCAAATCGCACAGCATCAACAGTCAGAATCAAATATATCAACCAACAGTAAACATCAACTGTTCAACAGCACGCTATCACCTCTTCATCTGAGCTACCTATCACAAGACCATCAAGACAACATTGCGTTTCAAATTGGGGAAATCTCTACCCACCAGCTTTGGTCGGACCTAGTTGATATCAAGAGCGCGTTAAGCCAAGGGGATATTCAAACGGCAGTAACACAATTAGGAGCCATCGTTAAAGAGGATGACTTTACCATGCTTCCACACATCAACCATATGCTGCTTAGAGAGCTAGAAGATTGGATTGAAATTCAATTGGCATTAGAGGAATAAGTCTATGAAACATAAAATTACACTAACCCTTTTGACCTTGATGCTGCTCATCAATTCAAGCCATACATTTGCTGGAAAAGGATCTGAATTTGGACTCTTTTATGATGATCCAGACGGCGTAAGAGTCATCGAAGGATACAATTCCGGGGCTTATGGAAACCTTTATCGCATGTCCAGAAATCTATACGTGCAAACCAAGAGTGACGCCTACCTTGCAGACATGAGCGTGTTGATTCGCAACCTGCAACTATCGCCAACAGGGCGTGAGATTTTGCGACAAATCGCTACCTACGAACCAGTAAATGCACCCGATGATGCTGTGGAACCGCTAATAGAACATACGATCGGAGTCGATCAATCAAAGGCTACTGTTGTCACGGTGATCAGGGAACCTGAAGGCCCAGGCCGACTATTCGAGACAGTACCTTCGTTGTTCGAAGACCAGCAAAAGGCTTCACTGGCATGGCAACGACAATTCAATGGCAAAGGTGTATCGAATACGATTCTCTTCTCCACCACAGAGATGGTTAACATTCCAGGAAAGAAAACACCATTTGATCAAACCGTCGCTTTAGGACATGAGCTGATCCACGCTCGAGATTTTTCTTCTGGCGCTGTTCCACAAGGCAGTACACCTCTGTCTCATCGACATCCCGACACCAACCAAATCACAGAATATGTCATTCCGAATTATGAGTACCAAACGACAGGAATTACACACTACAACAATGCTGAAAATGGGCGAGATCCTGTAACGGAAATCAGTAGTGCGAGACAATCAATGATCAACCTTCGCGAAGAGATGTATTTCCATTGGAAAGCACTCGGACAAGAAAAGGCTAAGGCGTATTTAAAAAATGAAAAAGTGGTGAGCGAGTTTCATTTAGCTGATGATCTAGGAAAAGAGAAGCGCAATACTTATTGGCCAAAAGAGCATTACGACTATCAACCCTACCCCCTTGAAACTAGACCATCTGCAACACCTCAGCACGCACCTAAATGGGATACCTTAGAAGGAAAGCAAGCTCATATAGAAGTTAAACAAGCGCTCCAACAATCATTAAGTGAAGGGAATAACCCTGCGATTGTTATCGTTGATGCAACCGAACAGCGCCTTTCCCAAAGCCTACAAAACTCACCAGCGCTCACACGAAGAGGCCTTAGTAACCAGAGTTCCATTTTGAAATACGCAGCACAGAACGACATCAAAGTGGTCAACCTATACAGTGACGCGAACGAAACGCCACTGAGCTCGCTTAAAAAAAGGAAAAAGAACCTGCTATACCGAGCGATTTCCGGTCAAAAAACAGGGGAGACACAAGGTTACCGAGACGTTCAATATAACGAAGGCAACCAAACAGCCCTAACCTCGGCACTGGAAGACAATGACGAAGTGTTAGTGATGGCCTACTCTGACGGCAAAGTGACAACCAATATTATCGACAACCTTTCAGAAAACATGCAAAAACAAGTAGTGGTATCGCGATACGCTAACTTGGATTACCAACCATCAAACCTCAGCGCAGAAGAGAGCACAGCCTGGAAATCACTAAGAAGAAAAGACAATGTAAGAGTGCTTGGAGGTGGCAGCCGCTCTCGCTTCAATATATGTAGTATCCAATAAATAAGGCTCAAAAAGACGGTTTGACATCAGTAAAACGTCGTATACAACCGGCCCTTTGTTAGTGATTAAACGCAATAGCAAAGGGCTGGTTTATGACAAATAAACTCGGTGCGTGACTTAAAAATGCAATCACAACGACACAAAAGTTTGAGTTAATGAAGCCGGCTAAAGACAGAGATCCCTAACAGGAGGAGCTATGAAATACTGTCCATGTTGCTCAACAGAGCTCATATCACGAGATGATGTACACATTTGTCCACGTAACGAAATCGGTGACTGCTATTTTGACGGGTATGAGCAATCTCATATTGAATATCATCAGCTCAAAGACTACCCACAAGATTCAGCGTTCGATATCGTAGAGGTCATCGCTGACTAGCTCTAATAGAGTTGAAAAACGGAGTTTGTCTCGCTAGCAAATCGTTTCGGCTTACGTATATTCACCAAAATTAAAAAGCCCTGATGTTAATATCATCAGGGCTTTTTTTGTCTTTCAGCGCCATAAACATACAGCGAATCTAGAAGTAATTAGCTAACCATTACCACATAAGATCATCAGGGATCACGAAGTCTTTGTACGGGTCATCCTCGTCAACTTCATCAGTGCTTGCTGTTTGAGTATCAACGATTGATTCTTCATCACGCATCGCGATTTTGTTTGCTACAGCTGTTGGAATCACAACATAGCTTTCGCCCTGACGTGCAATACTCAAGATACCTTTACTCAATTGCTTTTGAGTCAGCTCTTCTACGTATAGGTATTTAACCAAAGTACCGTCGGTGAAGTTATATTTGATCTCACCATTTTTCTGGTCAATCTTATTCATATCAATCAGCTGTTTCACTTGAGCTTTGATCTCTTTGCTCAACTGTTTCTCTTTCAGCTGCTGGTTTAATTCTTTGTCTTTTGCTTGCTGCGCCAGTTTGTTTTCTTCTGCCGCTGCTTTTGCTTCACGAGCTTGAACGCGAGACTTTTTAGAGCCTTTCTTCGCCTTCTTTAATTTTTTCTCATTTACCAAGCCAGCTTTAAGCATCTGCTCTTGGAGTGTTAACTTTGCCATGACTTTCCCAGTTCAGGATTAAAAACGGCACTATCATACCTGTTTTTCGAGTTTCTGTTTACCAGACAAGAGTAAATTACTCAACAATTCCAAAATTAACACATCCTCTCAAAACGACTTATTGTTCATTCTCTTAACCGATACCAATTCACCTTCCAACTTTATTGCGCGCGCGTAACACTTCTCATTCCATCAGAACAATATTTTCATCTTCAATAGATGGTCAAATTTATAAAACCTTGGCATATATCTCATAATTTAATATTGCTTATAGAGTTACAACTCAAGCGCAATATCTATTGACTACGTTATTCATTACACCCATTAGTAAGGATAACGTAACCAATGAAAAATCAATGGACTAGCTTAAGTGCATTACTCGCATCAGCTTCATTCTTATCTACCCCGGCTATCGCCGATACCGACGTGTATCTGACCAATAACACCAATCAAGTAATGACGATTCAAGCCAGTCACAGTGGTACTGACCTCCTTAAATATGGAGACGAATGGCAACAACACGTTGAACAAATTGGCCCTTGGGAAACCAAAAAACTGATCAGCTTTAATCGTTGGACGGGTGTCAAATCAGGGGAAACTTATCAATTCAATACTGTGGTTTCGAATACTGTGGGTGAAAGTATCACTCTTAATCAAACCATGAATGGACACTGGTACAACTCTACTCTACAACATGGCTTAAGTGCTGCTGATGTTAATTTGAGACTCTACGATGACCGTAATATTCATCGCAGTACGACCGATGCCTTTGACCTGAATACCGAGCTCGCACTCAAAGCTGATAACACAGCACGTTACGATGACATTCACTACACCATCACTCCAGAAAAAGTAGACGAGCAACCAAACCCTGATGCGAATACGTTGAAGGTCATGACGTATAACATTTGGGCTCTTCCTGCGATCGCCTCCCATATTGGTGACCGCTACGACCTGATCCCTCAGTATGTCAAAGGCTACGACGTACTCGCACTTCAAGAGGTGTTTGCCAACGGCCGAGATGAATTCTTACGTGAGCTGGCCAAAGAATACCCTTACCAAACCAAGATGCTCGATAAAGATGGCATCAACATCTATGACGGCGGCGTCATCATTGTCAGCCGCTATCCTATTGTTAACGAAGCTCAATATGTGTTTCCCGACTGCACTGGTACTGACTGTTTTGCTGACAAGGGCGTGAACTACGCAGAGATCATCAAAAATGGACAGGCATATCACGTATTTGGTACTCACACTGCATCGTTCGACACCACAACGGCACGCAACTACCGACAACGTCAATTTAGACAAATGCGCGAGTTAGCCGTATCGCTCGATATCCCTGCATCAGAAACTGTGATTTATAGCGGTGACTTCAACGTTAATAAGCTTAAGTTCCCAAGTGATTACCAAGAGATGTTTGCTAATCTTCAAGCGATTGAACCCGAGTATTCAGGCTATACAGCGTCGACATTCGACCCACGTATTAATAACTTCGCTGGCGAGCCAATGTCTGGTGGGGAAAACGTCGAATACCTAGACTATGTCGTGGTAAGTTCCGAATACGCAGTGAAAGCGCATAACAATAACCGGGTTGACGTTCCCCGCTCTACCAGTAATGAGCTTTGGAAGCATTACAATCTTTCAGACCACTTCCCTGTTAGTGCAGTCATCAAGTAACGTGGTGAATAAGAAATGCAGCGCGTTATATTAATCATCATGCTCACCGCATTGGTGGGCATGATTAGTTATTCATGGTCATCGAAAACACCAGAAACACCCACGGCTTTGGTTGAACAGGAAGCAGTTGCGCAACCAAGCGATGATTACCCTCTCATTGAGAATCATGGAACCGAAAGACAGCAAGACACTTTGCGCCAACCCAATCAGCCTGTAACGATTGATGGCAAAGCGTATGCAGAGCAGCTGGTTAGCCTTGAAGGTAAAAGCTTGTTCAGTGAGTTTGACCAATTTTGGGCACAATGCGAACAGGCCAACAACTGTACGGTACAACTATCGCAACTAGAATCTGAGTTACCAAAAGAATGGTTTGAATTACTGAGCAACTATCCTGCTCTCTATTCAGAGTGGAAAACTATGGAAAGTACCATCCCTCTCGACTCTGTAGATGACTTAGAGGCACGCGTTGCCTTGTTTAAGCAATCCGCGCAACAGATATGGGGTGAGTTAGCCCACCAGCTGTTTTCCGATCAATTTGCGCATTTAGACTTTACGCTTAGTGCAAAGGCAGTTAATTCGATAGAAGCGAACGAGTTTACTTTGCACTATCAAAAATTACTGTCGCAGTGGCAAAGTAAAGCCGAAGCATTAAACGTAGAAACTAAAGCACAACAATACGAGCTCGCTATGTCATTACTTCCGAGTAGCTTTAGCCCTACCGAGCTAGCCTCCATTAAGGCAGAACTGCAAGAGATATATTTGGATGAATCACAAGCAAGCAACATTGTGGCTCGTGAACAACAAGTAGCGAAGCAACAGCAAACGGTGGCAACTTATCATGAACAATTCGCTCAACTAAAGTCGTCCTTAGATATACTGCGGTCTACCAGCCATAGGGACTGGAGCACCCAAGAGTGGGATACATACTATCAACAACAGGTGTCTGGCTTTCGGGAGACCTTCTTTAAATAACCTCTTTGGACAATCTAGCTTCAAATCACCAGCCAACTACCGTGGTATCGGATCAGCTGAGGTCATTGCGAAACTGTGCTGGTGTTTTATGAAGCCAGCCTTTAAATGCCCTTCTGAAGTTTGCAGGATCACTGTAGCCAAGCCTTTCACCGATATCCTCAATGCTCATGGTTGTCGAAAGTAAAAGCTCTTTGGCTAACTCAATGCGAACTTCCGATAATAATGTCTGATAACTGGAATCATGAGCGTTCAGCTCGCGCCTGAGTGTACGAGAGCTGCAACCAAACTGCTCTGCGAGTCGCTCAATACCGGGAAAGTGACCTACCGTTTGGTAGAAGATCGTTTTTATCTGGTTGGTTAATAGATGCTCTGAATCCAAGGTATCAACAATCGATTGGCAAGAAGTGAGGTAACGTTTCAGAGTTGCGGCGTCATGAGTTGGTAGGGTTTGGGACAACACCGATCCATCAAATCGCATCTCACAACTGGCCTGATCAAAGGCGACATCACACGCAAACCGTTCATTATACAATGCGGCGTAATTGGGGCGCGGATAAGGCAACAACAGCGTTTCAATCGATAATACAGAGCCAGTCAGTTCCTGAAACAAAGAAAGGATCGAGCTAAGAAAGTACTCGCTGCAGAAAGGAAGCAGGTCCCCAACCTCTAATGTGTTGTCGATCAGTATCGTAGCTTTCTCACCATCTCGAATCAACTTTACCGAGAAGATCGGCCCGTTCAAGCGTAGGTATTTAAAACCTGCCTTGATCGCCTCTTCTACGTTTTGACTGGTCGATAACACATACCCCAACACACCAAAGTGGCTCAAGCTAGCGTTTTCACCAAGCCATAAACCCAAACCATCATTTGGAAAGCTTTGGTTCACAGCACTGAAAATAGACAGTTTATCCGCGTAAGTCAGTTTCGTATTGGGATCTCGCCAATCGGCACTTTCAAGTCCTAAACCAAAGAGTAGTTCTTCAGTATTCACGCCTCTTTGTTCTATGGCATTGAGCAATAATCCCACATCTAAAGCGCCCAGGTGATGGCGGTGTTCGGTTGGCATGTACTCTGCGATAATGTTCAATCGAATCTCCCTAAATTAGATCCCCTCCGTCAACGTAACCGCTCACTATCGCCCCTAAATAGGTAAGATCGTGATTAGAAACCCGCTCCTGTCCGAATATGACCTCCAAATTCTACTAAACTCACCGCAAAATGGGGTTAATTGTTAAATTAATGTGAACCATCGCAATGATAAACACACTTCCAGCTCCAGACTGCGTGATTAACTCTAATGGTCAGCCAATCATTGGGCATTTCGATGGTGTCCCAAAACATCTCAACATCGATAAGTTTGACTATCGAAACGCCATGGACGCAAAAGCAAGCGCTTGGAGTAAGCACTTCCATTACAAGCAATTTCAGTTTGCGAGCCTAGTTACACAGACTCACATCATTGGCGTTGCTATTGCTGACATTCGTTACTTGAGTTCGGCGTTTTGTTACGTATACGACATAGAGAGTAATCACCTAGAAGAGTCCAATTGGCTGCGCCCTTTAGCAGTTGATAAGCAAGTTACTCACTCCCCCTTTCAAGGCACAACAAAAATCGCAGGTCAAAGCATCGCTTTCAATATCAAAGACGGACATTGGAGCATCTCACTTAACACCAAGCATGTGAAAGCACAACTTAACCTGCGACCAGAGCCCCAAAGCTTGCCTATGGCGATGTGCACACCAACCGGTTATTCAGGATGGACCTACACCCAAAAGCACAATGCACTAACAGTAACTGGAACGCTTGAGATCAACCAACGAGCGGTCTCTCTCAACGACGCACGTGCTGGCTATGACTTTTCTGCTGGATACATGAGGCGTGAAACCAGTTGGCGTTGGGCTAGCATCAATGCGCTAGTTGATAACACGAACATTGGGCTTAACCTCGCGGCTGGAGTTAATGAAACAGGTGGCTGTGAAAACGTACTGTGGATTAATGGGACCCGACACTTACTTAGTGATGCACAGTTTACATTTGGCCGACAAGATACCCATTTGCCTTGGCAGATAACGTCTGCAGATGGACGCATCAACCTGACTTTTACTCCCTGCAACCATCGCAGCGAGAAACTCAACCTATGGCTGTTAAAGAGTAACTTTCGCCAGTTCATCGGGCACTTTTCTGGCTCAATTAAAGACAACGAAGGGACAATCCACCAGCTCGATGAGGTGCTTGGTTTAACCGAAGATCACTTCGCTCGCTGGTAGAAAAGCCTGCTAACCAGACGAATTAATGAATAGCGATTAACTCAACATATCACCTCATCACTCAGAGTGGACCCACAAGGATAAAGGATGAATATCGACGCATTAATCAATCACCCAGAATGGCTACTATTAGTACTGGCGCCTTTGTTCATGATTTGCATGTTAGCCGAGTATTTTATTGGTCAGAAACAAGGACGATTACCAGATAACTCAAGCTATAAGCTATCTGAAGTGGTATGTAATTTCACACTGGCAGGTATGCATCAGCTCTCGGACTTATTGACCGGGCTACTGATTGTTCAGCTTTACCTATGGTTATTTGGTTGGCGTTTATTGGACATAGAGATGGGCGTGTTGAGTTTCATTGTGCTCATGATTTTACAGGATTTTTTTTACTACTGGTTCCATCGAGCAAGTCATCGTGTTCGTTGGATGTGGGCCGCTCATGTCGCGCATCACAGTTCAGAGCGCATGAATTTTAGTACTGCATTTCGTCAGAGCTTAATGTACCCAATCGCGGGGATGTGGCTGTTCTGGGTTCCGTTAGTCATCATAGGTTTCGACCCAAAGTGGGTGGTCTTCGTGGTGCTTTTAAACCTAGGTTTGCAGTTCTTTGTTCACACACAGTGGGTTCGAAGCTTAGGGCCTCTTGAGTACCTCTTTAATACGCCATCGCACCACCGAGTGCACCACGGCAGGAATCCGCAATACATCGATAAAAATTACGCTGGTGTGCTTATTATCTGGGATAAGTTCTTTGGTACTTTTGAACCGGAAGTAGAAACTGTGCGTTACGGTGTCACCAAACCAGTAAACAGTTATAATCCCATCACGGTTACTTTCCAAGAGTGGAGGCTAATATGGACAGATCTCAAGAATACACAGCTATCTAGGATGCAGAAAATTAAGTTAATGCTCTCTCCGCCTTCTGATTAACACCCGCGAATTGATGGATGAAAATGGCCCACATTAGGCGGGCCACCAATTCAGTTTATTTCCAACGCCACTGGCTACCGTTGATATCAGCCCCCACCCGCCAAGTGCGGTCATTCCATTTCAGTGAGTTTGCTAAGCCATTCTTCAACTGACCATTATCCCAACGCCATTGTTGAGTCTCATGATTACGGCACAACTCTAAGCTAATATCTATTCCATTCTGGTCAAGACACATCGTTGGTGCGGCTTTGTTGATCAACTTGCCATTCGCATTCATTTTCCACTTTTGATTATCACCATCGTGACAGCGCCAACCATAAATGACTAAACCTGATTTAGAGCCATCGACTTCGGCATCTAAACATTTCAATCCATCCTCTGACTCAGTAACAATACTTCGCCATTCACCAGCGGTCTGCGTACCACTTGATGCTTCGAACAGGGCCTGTACTACTGATGTCAGTGGTTGAGTGCTGCGTGATGCTCTACGAGCGTTATCTTGCCAAGATTGAGGAACAGGCTGTGTAATGTCCCACAGGCCTTGGCCATCATAGTATGACTTAGCTACCGATTGAGGAGTCGGTGTCCATAAAAAGTCTGGATGTCGGTTCTGATACCATTCACCACCAATCGCATTACCATTTTGATCAAGTTCCAAGTCGTAGTAATAAGTAACGTTAGTAATACCATCGTAACGCGGTGAGTCACTGGTTCTATGGGTTGGAGACGTCTCAACGACATAACTGACCACCATCTGAACGCCGACCACGCTTTGGGCATTTGAAGAACGGTAACTAGAAAATCTATCTTTACGGTAATCACTCAGGTCAATCGTTACCGCTGCTGGTTGAGAAGCGGTTTGGTTCGTTTGTGGATTAAAATAGGTCACCTTATAGCCAACAACAGGTTGATTCCAAACTTGATAGTCGTAGGTTGCATCCATAATTAGGCTACGTTTAGAAATCCCCAGCTGATTTAGGATCGATAAGTGCCAACTGGCTGGGTTGGTATCTACACAATTCGGGTCGACAACACGCCCATTTTCATCTCTCTCCGGGTCTTTTATGTTACAGCGCCCACCAATAAAGCGAGAACTAAACGGCGCTTCAGACCATAGTAATGTCCCGAGAGCTTTGATATCTGACGGGTAGAAAGTAAGCGGCTCTCCATTCGCGTCAGGTACAATCAGCGATTGCTTTGGTCGAGGAAGCATATAGGCAGCAGGTGCCCAGCCATGGCAAAGCCCCATCCAACGCTCGACGTGGCCACGAGACTCATAATATCCCTTCCCCGATTCCCATGAACGTTGGGTCAGCGTGAAATTCTCATCTCCAACCAGAAGATCATATTTTTCTGCTGGCGACAGGTCATCACGGTCTTTGCCCTGATAATACTCTAGTGGTTTTTGTGAATGACTGAAGTTGAAATAGTCTTGCCAATTGTTCGCTCTCAGTTCCTTATCGGCATAACGCCAAGCAAGTGCACCAGAGTAGAGAGGCCAATAGGTATCTGACCAAGGTTGAGCATCAAGTCGTGTTTGATTAGGTGCCACTTGAGCCAATTGGTTTAAGTTGCGAATCAGTCCGTTCCCTGCATCAACTAAACGAGCTGGATTATCGTTTTGTCGAATCGGTGATAATAAGAACTCTGATATTTCTGAGTTTGCCTCTCCCCTTCTCATGATAGTGTCTCTCATCAAGTCTCGATGACGACTCATATACTCGGAGTTCTCGGAAAAGATAACCTGACCAGTTTTTTCTGGAATAGCATCCATAACCGTCTGGGGAGATTCATGAAACGCCTCCATGAATTCAGTGACTTGTGAATCACTAGCGACTGCGGCATATGGGAGTATCGCTGACAATAAAGTTACGATCGTTTTCATTAAAATTTCTACTCTCTCAGTTACTATTGTTATTGATAATAATTACCATTAACAGGACAAAGTAAGCAGAGTGGTTCGCTTTATGGGATAAATCAATTTCACGATCGTGCCAATAAATCAAACTGTGATTCGCTTTCGAATAACACCTCCATTTATCTTCTGAACTAATTAGAACGCGAACTATCTATAAATAATAAGATAGATACGCAATAACCCATATTAAACAATAAGCATAATATGTATAATAAAAAGCTATTAGAAATCGATTGTTATTACCAAAATGAAAACATTACACATTCGCTATTTGCTTGCCCTTTGCCTCTCTGCACTACCATTTACTTCACTCGCCGCCCTCAAATATAACGCTCAGTATTACAGTGCTGATAACATTGAAACCATTCTTGAAGATATGTCTGACCCAGGATTCGAATCGAATTATGGAGACTTCGCTAAGATCCGGTCGCAGCTGTACCAACAAGCAGCAGCGCAAAACCAACACCTAAACCCTAGTGAGATTGATGCACTAGAAAGGTATCAAGATGATGCCTATCAGCCGATAAGAAGAGGGTTAGCGCAAGGGAGAATGGACTCGGAGACAGAATCATTAATCAATGAAATAGACTCAGCGTTCGAACATGGCATCAAATACAAAGGGACAGTGTTTCGTGGGGAGAGCTTACTCTCCGCTTACGGAGACACTGTAAAAGTTGGAGATATCGTCAGTCCCAATTCATACTTGTCCACGTCTATCTCGAAAACATCTTCTTATACTTTTCATAATGGGCAACTTTCTCGATTTGAGCTTAACCTTGGTCAACATGGAATCGTGATACCCACGGTGCGCGATGATGAATTAGAGGTGCTGGTTAATAGAAACTCTCTGTTTGAGGTCACGGCGATCAATACCACGCCGGAGGGAAATCAAGTGATCTACCGCGAAGTATCAGCAGAACAGGTCGGTACGCGCCCTATAAAAGATCTCCATTCAGGAGAAAACCTCACCGTAGCAGAAGCCTGTATCTACTAGTGACTTTGCCGTTAGGTACGAAACATTAGGCACTATGATAAAAGCTGAGGAGATCTTTCCTCAGCCTTAACGATCACTAATAGACCTTATGAAAGTCGATCAGCTGAAATGTTAAGTCGCTTACCCAAAAATCCCCATCCAACTCGGCACCTTGTACGAATCGTTTGTCTCCCATCTCTAAGGTCACAATATATTTACCCGCGATAAGCCCTTCGACCATGTAAAAGCCATCACTCTCTATTTCACTGGAATATTCGGTGCCTTTCTGGATGTGTTTAAAATGCAGGTACGCATTGCTCTCTATATCCCCTTCCACAGTGCCATCCACACCAAATGACACCACCATCTCGATCGGTGCATGGGTTTGTCCCACCTGCTTAGTATTTACAAACACTGGATTCTGAATTGGTGTTAAGTTGAGGTCTAACGCTCCTTCATCGATATAAATTGGTAGCTTTTCTCTAGCAGGAACACTTGAAAACTCAAACCTTCCTTTAGAATTACTGACAGCACGTTGGTCCAGGACCTGTAAGCTGACTCCGGCTATAGGTTGCTTGTGATGGTCATACACGATGCCGGTCAGTTTAGAGTGGTTGTATCGATTCCATTCAACAAACTCGCCAATATCTTCGTCAAAATAGGTTTTCGCACCAAATTCCGTGGTCATCTCGACGCCATATCGGTCTTCTGTGCCTTCCAATCTAAAGAGCAGATATGGATTCACGCGTGCTTCCAAAGAGGCAGTAAATGAGACATCTTGTTTCTGGTAGCGTGCCGATACATTAGTGGTCAGCTCTTGAAATACCTTCAAAGGATCAAGCACACACTCTTTACAGGCATTTCTTAAGGAGAGCTCAGTGCGTTCATGATGTCCAGACCCATTCACTGTTCCAGATATATTCCACGATGTATCAGAAAAACCGCTTTTGGCGAGCTCGACGGTATGCAAGTAACTATCTTGGTGGGTATCTTTCGTGTATTGATAATCCCCTGCATAAGAAAGGAACAGGTTACTCGACACTTTGGCGTTCACTTTTGGCTCTACACTTAACTCGTCGTCATCGTTTCTTACCGTTAAAAAGGCAGTGAGGTTTGCAAGTGACAAGTTGTACTTGAAGACATCATACTCCATCGACTCTAAATCCAATTCATCGGTCTTATTAAGTTCAATCGATGCGGACTGATCGGCACCTAGCAAGATATCAAACTCCATGGGGAACCGATTAAAATCGGGCAACCAACCAATATGACCAGCAAACCAGTGTGTCGGTAAATATCGCCCCTGAAAACCGACTAAGTCTTTGCCATGCTGTCGTCTGAAAGCACTACCCACGGTAAAATAATCAGCGAGGCCATACTCTAACGAGACAGCGCCAGTTCGATCCGCGCCTTCATTACCTACCACCTCAACGCCCCAGTCATTGTGTGGTAAAAAGGCATCTTCTAAACCAGCAACGGTGATCTCTTCTTCCTGCCACACCCCTTTAGATAAGTAGTAACGAAACTTTATGGTGTCACCAGGGGAAATGTTGTCTTCTTCAATGACAAAACGTCCAAACTCATCAGAACGATAAGTGGTTTGATAGATACCATTAACCAACACGTCAATGCTGATATTGGGTTGGGTTGTACGTTCCAATTGTAAGTTGCCGAACTCAGGCTGACGGTTTCGATTGGTGTAGTAGAGACCGTCTTCAAGGGTTTGGTTAATCGTAAAAACACTGCCATCCAACAATACATGCCCTAACTCAAGCGAGCCCTCACCATCGTTCGTCTCAACCGCGATGTTGTAATAGACGATGGGCTGGTCTTCTCTCGAATCGATAGACAATCGGGATAAGAAATGTTCGGTACTAAGAATGGTATCGGAAATGGCATAGACATCACCTCCCTCTTCACTGTCGTGATATACAGACGTTGCTACTCGTGTCGCTAATCCTACCCTAGCAAGGGGCTCGACCGCAGGCACGTTAGAGGCACGTTTTAATTCTTCGGCTTTCTTACGGGATTCACTTTTGATCTTCGAGATCACCGCTTCCAACTCGGTCAAGGAGCTGAATTCCGGAGAAACGGTCAGCCGATAGTCATCAATGTCCCATCGGACTTTGGCAGGGATACACGCTTGTAGGCTGTACCAGTGGATATAGGTTTCAGACTCAATCACTTCAAACTTAATTGATTGGATATTATTGTCATCGCGATAACAAAGCGCTTGCTGGGTATCAACAATATAGGGGGGAGACTCTCTACCTACATCTTGCGGCAGGTAGATTTCACAATAACCCACGTCATCGCACTGCCCGTTCATCTCTAACAGCGAAAAAGCCGCATTGGATATCGATATGAACGGCTCTTCGTAATCATCCATCATCACACGGTAAAAACTATCACCGACTTGTCCTACTCGCACCTCTATATGAGCAGGATAGAGTTCACTCGCCTCGTTTTCCTGTTCTGACTGAGAATAAGCGACAAATGGAAGCAAAGAGCAAAGCAAGACAAGTCGACATAACAGGTGCTGGAACATGAATCTTATCGTCACTCAATCGAGCGCGTAAGCACTGACAACATACAGCTCAAGTTATAGAACACATTCGTGCAAAGACTCATCGTTTTGAACCAGTGAAATCTTTGAGCCTTTTGGAAGCGATTTGGTTAATTCAGCATTACGCAGCAACACCACCTTTTCGCTGTGTTCGTCGACATTCAGTTTGGCGCTGAACTGAAACTTACCGTCATTGGTGATCTTGAGGTTCTCTTCATCACATTCAAACTTAACATCTTGGACCTGTTCACCTTTTTGTACGTAAACTGGCACATAACTGTTGATGTGGAAGTTAAGCTGGAACGCTGAACCATTGTTAGATCGAACCTTTCTGGACAGGTCTGGCGGTGAGGCTTCGGGCGCTTTCGCTATCGGAGAGAACCATAGATAAGCACGGTATTCACCATCAGGCATGTCCGCAGGTAAGGCGTTCATACGCAGGCGAACGGTGCGCCTTTGGTTAGGCTTCAATTCACGAATAATCGGTGGTGACACTTTAATCCAATCAGCGATGTTTTCAGACTCAGCAATATTGGCATCGGTACGCACCAGCCCACTCGCCTTTACTGGTCGATAGATAGGTTTTATCTCTAATCGAATCGGTTCATCTGAATTGTTTTCTACCACGATTTTTTCTGTCACAGAGGTATCAGCATCTAAGACGAAACGTGTTGGTGCAATAAGGAGTTGAGCATAGGCTTGTGCAGTGAAAAGTAAGCCGACAATACATGAGATAAATAACTTCATTTATAATTAACCTCAAAAGGAATGGTACTGGTATAAACGCCAGCTGGGTGATTCGCGCCGATTTTTACTCTTGCGCCAATACACAGCAGTTTACTTCTGCCATTCCCTTTTATTTTCGCTCTGCCCCTTTTCGACAAGCCACAGCCAAAATAGAACTTTTTGATACGAAGACGTTTAGACTTTTGGGAATGGTTAAGGTATTGGTTAGATGGGAGCGAAACCACGATCTTTTTCCCTGGCTCACCTTCGACATAAAAGCGCACCACATAAATCTGACTACTCGATGGATTAGCATCGGCATTCTGTCCAGAACCAGAAACATACATGCCCGGAAATTTTACTTCCATATTCTCAGGAATTATTTCCAGAGCATAGAACGGGCTTGAATAAAAAATAAGACCAATATAAGCCGTGTACTTAACTACACATCTAAATAGAGACTTCATAGTAAAAGCGGCTGCAATATAACAGCCACAATATTAGACTAGTTTCATTTAATTACTGGTAAGTTACATCTACTGCAACGTTTGCAGTATAAGTACCAGCGACTAATGTTGCGCTCGAAGTACGTGCAGTGCCACCAATATTAAGATCCGCAGTACCCCCGGTAAGAGTTATCGCGTTATTAAAGTCAAATTCTGCCGCGATTGTATTTACACCGTTAACCAAGTTGGTATCTGAAATACTTACTGTTACCGTATCACCAGACTCTCCAGAAAGCGTAAACGCCGCAGCTCCTGCATCACCTTGAGCGACAACAACATCAGTAGTGTTGTCTGAAGTGATGATACCGAAGTCTAAATCACTGGTTTTTGTCATTGTAATTGCTTGTTTTACTTCTAATGTTGCATCAAAAGTGTCACTCACAGCGAAAACGTTCGCTGAAGAGATAGAAAGTGCAGAGACAGCAACAACCTTAAAGACTTTGTTCATTTCTTTAATCCTTTATATAAATTCGACTTTATTATTAGGGTTACCTAACAGCCAACCATAGTTAACAATTAAGTAACAACAATCCTATTTAGAAAATATATATATTGACACTTATTTATAAAGAAATAGAGAGCAGTGAGAATAAGATCACGCAAATTGATATAAATAACACTAATAAAAATAATGGTATTAGAGCATTCCATCCAATAATATATAAAACTCGTTTGACATACTAATTAGTTAGTTAACCATTTATTTAATCAAGTAAAAACCTAATTATTGGAATATATCCAGAAATACCGACCAAGATAAACTTGAAGTCATACCAAAAAACGATATATATAGATCATCATGTTGCAATAAATTCTCAAAATTGAAACAAGTTAGATTAATCCTCTCATTGTAATAAAATTGAAACATTAAGAAATCAAAGGTGAATTATTTACCCTCACAATTTATGATGTATTAAAATTAAGACATGTCAAATTATCTAACATGATTATTTATTGTGGTCATTAAAACTATAAAATAACATCATTTAGGATAATAATTTTATATCTATGACTGGTTCTACGATTTACTCTAATGACCGATTCAGTTTCATCTCTCAGGAGCGTTTAGTGCAACAAAGCGCGTGACGTTGAAAGCGTGATGTAAGGCAGATACAAGCAGTAACACACTCTTCATAGACTCAGAATGTTTTGGCTATCCAGAGCTGATTTTACCCCCCCAAATGGTGTCCCCTTCGAGCGCTTTGTCACACCACTTTGTTGGTTGATCTTGCCAATAAATAAGCAATCTAAGATACCAAGTCCTCGATCGCAGTCTGATTGAATAGGAATGCAGCACTTTCCTGCAATTTATTTGTGATCTGGGTTGCACGCGTACCGCATACTATCAGATACTGAACAAAACTAACCTTCAGCCACAGTACACGATTACCCGTAGACTGTTCAGGAAATTCAATGAGTTCAGATAATCAGCCAACCTACTTCTTTTTCGATTACGAAACATGGGGCGTGAGCCCAGCAAAAGATCGTCCAAGTCAGTTTGCCGGCGTTCGTACCGACCAAGATTTCAATATTATTGGTGAGCCATTGGTCATCTACTGCCAACCTCCTGCTGATTATCTACCTGCACCTGAAGCCGCACTGATCACTCGCATCACTCCACAAAAAGCCATGTCTCAAGGCCTACCGGAACCTGAGTTCATCGCCAAGATACATGCCGAGCTTGCAAAACCGAACACCACAAGCCTTGGTTACAACAGTATTCGATTCGATGACGAAGTAACGCGATACACCTGTTACCGTAACTTCATTGACCCATATGCATGGAGCTGGCAAAACGGTAACTCTCGTTGGGATCTATTAGACGTGATGCGTGCCGTACACGCTCTGCGCCCTGACGGTATTGTGTGGCCAGAAAACGAAGAAGGTTTCCCAAGCTTCAAACTGGAACATCTATCTGTGGCAAACGGCATAGAACATGAAAACGCGCACGATGCGATGGCGGATGTTATCGCGACTATCGAACTAGCGAAAAAGCTGAAAACCGCACAACCTAAGATGTTTGATTATCTCTACAACATGCGTCACAAGCGCAAGTTGAACGAATTAGTCGACATCGTAAACATGACACCTCTCATGCATGTGTCAGGCATGTTTGGTCGTGACTGCAATTACACAAGCTGGATCGTTCCTATGGCGTGGCATCCAACCAATCAAAATGCGGTTATCGTGGTGGACTTGGCAAAAGATCCTAGCCCTCTGCTTGAGCTAGATACTGATGAGCTTAGAGAAAGGCTTTACACCAAGCGCAGCGACCTAAATGAAGACGAGCTACCAGTGCCAATTAAGCTGGTTCAACTCAACAAGTGCCCTATCCTAGCGCCAGCAAAAACGTTAACCGCTGAAAATGCTGAAACCATTGGTATTGATCGTCAGCAGTGTTTGAAGAACCTAGCGATCCTACGCGAACACCCAGAAATTCGCGAAAAACTGATTGGCTTATATTCACAGGAACGTGAATACGAAAAGAGCGACGATGTAGATACCCAACTTTACGATGGCTTCTTCTCTCCAGCAGATAAGACCGCGATGAACATCATCCGTGAGACTGATCCAAATAACTTAGCAGCGCTGGATATCACCTTCAGTGACGAACGTATTAAGCCTTTGCTGTTTCGTTACCGCGCTCGCCACTTCCCATGGACACTAGACGAATCTGAGCAGATTAAGTGGGCAAACCATTGTCGTGAGTTTTACGAAAGCCGCTTAGAAGAATACATGCTCAACCTAGAAAACCTCGCACACGAACATGAAAGCGACGAAAAGAAAATGGCTATCTTGAAAGCGGTGTATCAATACGTAGAAAAGCTAGCTAGTTAACCCATTATCGAGAGATGTAAAACCTTGAAAGAAAGATTGCTCAAACTCGTTTACTGCTTAATCTCCTTCACCTTAATCATAGGTGCTCTCACTGCAGGCAACGCGTTACAACAATACTTAAACACCTCAATCCCTGGCAGTATTTTTGGTATGTTGATTTTGTTTACTGCCATGGTGATAGGTATTGTGCCTGCGCACTGGGTACAACCTGGTGCCAGCCTAATTATTCGTTTGATGATTTTGCTGTTTGTCCCGATCAGTGTCGGGCTTATGGAACATTTTGACATGCTTATCGCTAACGCACTGCCGATTATGGCGAGCGCGGTGGGCGGCACACTCATCGTATTGGTATCTTTGTCATGGTTCTTAGACCGCTTGCTGGCGAGAGGTAAATAACCATGTGGATTCTATTAACGATTGTGGTGTTTCTGTTTGCCCGTTGGGTAAGTCAGAAAGTGAACTCCCCGCTATGTAACCCGCTTCTAATAAGCATTGGCATCATCATTCCAATTCTGACGTTCTTTAAAGTCCCGTTCGAGACCTACTACGCAGACAATACTTGGATTACGTACATGCTTCAGCCAGCGGTTGTCGCCCTAGCTTATCCTTTATATGAGCAGCTACCTCAAATTCGAGCTAACTGGCGAATCATAACCTTTGCATGCACACTGGGTAGTGTGATGTCGATGACCACAGCGGCAATGATTGCCGTCGCTTTCAGAGCTGACCTAAGTTTGATTGCGAGTCTATTGGGCAAATCAGTCACCACACCCATTGCAATGGAAGTATCAAGCCATCTTGGTGGTGAAGCGGCTATTGCTGCAATACTGGTTCTTATCGTTGGTTTATTCGGGGCAATTTTTGCTTACCCTATCTACAATCTGATTGGTATTAAGAGCCCTATTGCTAGGGGTTTAACCATGGGCACGGTTTCTCACGCGTTAGGTACGGCGACTTGCGCTGAAAAGAACCAAGAAGATGCGGCTTTCAGTTCACTGGCGCTAGTGCTTTGTGGCGTTATCACCTCAATCATCGCACCTAGCGTGTTTGGCATGGTCGTCTGGTTTTATTCATAGCGGAAGTGCTCACAAAACGTATCAGCCCAAGCGCAGCCCTGTTGATTTCAGTGTTTGCTTGGGCTTTTTATTGCCATTTATTCAGCTAATCACCGGTGATTTTGAACAATAAGTGCGATATCAGCTGTAAAAATGGTCCTTGCAATCGATTTCAAGTGTGACCTCACTCTAATTATGCAAACCAATGTAACAACAACAATACAATGGTGATCTTTATCACAGAAAATTCCTGAGCATTGCATAAACTTAAAGCCTAAGGTCAATTAAGGATTCAACATGAACAGTCGTATTACCCTGGCGCTGGAAAGTGCTCCATCATCAATGAAAGCGCTTTTAAGTGACATCGTATTAGCAGACAACTTTGACGCGACATTGTCTCCAGAACAGTTCTCTAGCCTGCTTCAAGCAAGCGGCTTAGCGGATGACGAACTACGCATCGCACTACTTCCTTTTGCTGCAGCGTATTCATACGCTCCGCTATCTGACTTTTACGTTGGCGCGATCGTGCGTGGTTTGTCTGGTACTTTGTACTTTGGTGCAAACCTTGAAATCGCGGGTGCGCAACTTGGCCAAACCGTACACGCAGAGCAATCTGCAATCAGCCACGCTTGGATGAAAGGCGAGCGAGGCATCTCGGACATCACAATTAACTTCAGCCCTTGTGGTCACTGTCGTCAATTTATGAATGAGTTGACTACAGCGAAAGAGCTTAAAGTTCAGCTGCCACAGCGTGATGAAATGTCACTACAAGAGTACCTACCTGATTCATTTGGACCTTCTGATCTTGGTGTAACAACAGGCTTGATGTCTGAACTTGATCATAAGTACACGACGGAAGAGACCACTCCTATCGTAGTTGAAGCATTAGCAGCCCTTAACCGCAGCCATGCGCCATACACCAAAAATTTAAGTGGTGTATCACTACAGCTAACAACTGGTGAGATCTTCACTGGTGCTTACGCTGAAAACGCAGCATTCAACCCTAGCCTTCCACCGCTACAAGTTGCGCTGATTCAACTAAAACTTGCGGGCTTCGATTTTGAACAAATTGAAAGTGCAGCATTGGTTGAAATCGCCGAGGGTAGTATCAGTCACCTAGCGGATACGCAATCTACATTAGAAGCGATTAATCCTGACATTCCAGTGACTTACTTAGCAATCTAAGTACATCTAATTAACAACCTTTTAAATAAGCAGCCCATTTTTATAGGGCTGCTTTTTTTATGCTTGTAATTAACACCACAACTTACGCAAACGTTTGCTTTTGTCGTTTAAATAAGTATGATCACCCCGTTTTCAATCAATCGTTCAAAAGATCGGAAGGAATTTCTATGTTTGGTACTGCTACTCGTGAAAATGCTACTCGTGTACTTCTATTAGGTTCAGGTGAACTTGGCAAAGAAGTGGCTATCGAGTGCCAACGTTTAGGTTTAGAAGTTATTGCTTGTGACCGTTATGCAGATGCGCCAGCTATGCAAGTTGCGCATCGCAGCCATGTATTAGACATGTTAGATGGCGATGCACTTCAAGCCATCATTGAACTAGAAAAACCAGATTACGTGGTGCCTGAAATTGAGGCTATCGCCACCAGCAAGTTGGTAGAGCTTGAAGCTCAAGGCTTGAATGTCGTTCCAACAGCTAACGCCACTAAGCTAACGATGAACCGTGAAGGTATTCGTCGCCTGGCAGCAGAAGAACTCAAGCTAAGCACATCCCCTTACCGCTTTGCAGACACCTTTGAAGATTTCGCTGCAGCGGTTGAATTTGTCGGTATGCCTTGCGTTGTGAAACCAGTAATGAGTTCTTCAGGCAAAGGCCAAAGCGTTATCAAAACCGAAGAAGATATCCAGAAGTCTTGGGACTACGCACAAGAAGGCGGTCGTACTGGTGCGGGTCGTGTGATCGTTGAAGGTTTCATCGACTTTGATTATGAGATTACTCTTCTAACCGTTCGCGCCGTCGACGGTGTCCATTTCTGTGCACCTATCGGCCACCGCCAAGAAGATGGTGATTACCGCGAATCATGGCAGCCACAAATCATGTCAGACAACGCTCTAAAAGCGGCACAGTACACAGCAGAGCAAGTGGTTAATGCTTTAGGCGGTCATGGTATCTTTGGCGTAGAGTTGTTCGTTAAAGGTGACCATGTGATCTTCAACGAAGTATCCCCTCGCCCACACGATACTGGCTTAGTGACTTTGATGTCTCAAGACTCATCAGAATTCGCGCTGCACGTACGTGCATTTACAGGTATGCCAATTAAATCAATTACTCAGTATGGCCCATGTGCGTCTGCAGTAATCCTTGGACAAGGCACATCAACGAACATCCGTTTTGAAAGCCTTGCGGAAGCGCTAGATGCACCACAAACACAAGTTCGCCTGTTTGGTAAGCCAGACATCGATGGTCGTCGTCGCCTTGGTGTTGCACTAACACGCCGTAAGAGCACAGAAACCGCGATTGAAGATGCAATCACCAGCGCATCTAAAGTTAAAGTGATTTACTAATTAGGCTTTCACACATGAAGTCTTAACGATCAAAAAGACGGGCCATGCGCCCGTCTTTTCATTGGTGTTATCTTTTCGAAAGCAAACTGAGCTTAGACTTCCGACTCAATCAAGTACACTTCCTCACTGAATCGAGACAAACCTTTCTTAGCAATCTTAGGGTGCTCTTGGTCTGCAATGTCTTGATTCAATAACGTAATCTTGTAACCCGCAAACAACTGATCGATTTCTAGTTTAGGTACGCTAAACGGAGGACCTGCCATTTCGTCTTGGTCGTAGTCTAGCGTTACAAGCAGGATCTTGCCGCCAGGCTTCAATAACTGCTTCAAGCGTTCTACATATTGCACTCTCATCTCAGCAGGCAAAGCAACTAAAGAAGCACGATCATAAATAATATCGACCGGCTGAATTGGCGCAGTGAAGTAATCCCCAGTGTAAACACTCAACTCATCAAATTGATAAAGCTCATGCTGACCGTTTATTTGAGTTACGGTTGGCGTGTAAAAATGCTCAGAGAAAAAAGCTCTAACCGCAATCTGGCTCAATTCCACACCTTGAACATCTTCATGTTTAGACGCTAGCCAAATCAGATCTTCACTCTTGCCACATAGAGGAACAAAAACACTCTTCTCATAGCTAGGCTCAGTTGCTTTCCAAAACTCAACCAAAAGTGGGTTTACATCTTCAAGGTGGAAACCAATTTGGTTGGCTGCCCATTTATTGTGCCAAAATTCAGGATTATTCATCTTTCGTTCATGTTAAACAGTCATAATGCAAGGGTACAGTATAGAGAAGTAAGAGCAACCTTAGCTTGGCTTAAAGTGTCAAATTGGTTTCGAGTAACACCAGAAACTGGCTAGGTCCAAAGTTCTTAAAATTGCGGAACAAACGCTGGAATTATTTGTCTATATGTTCACATTTTAAAGCAATATTAAACGTTAGAGTTGGTTTCTGTCTTAATTAGCCCCATTTAATATGTATTGAGTTTAGTTAAGCTTTTTTACTCTTATGCGTTACTGGTTACCCCTTTTAACTACCCGTTTTTGTAACCTTGTATTTTGGAGTTTGAATGAGTGTATTTCTCCGTACGACGGCCCTAATGCTTCTAGTATTGAGCCGAGCGCCTGCATTCGCAGCAGCACCTGTTTCAACGAGTTCAACTGATCAATCGCGCACAGCGTCTTCGCAAAACCAAGTTTCATCAAACGTATTCCGCCACAGCCTAAGCGGCCTATATGGCATCAAGGCCTTCGACTCGCGTCCAACTCAGCCTTATACCGACTTCGACATCCTTTACAGCAAAGCTCACCAAGCGCAAGCAGAGCTAGAGACAATCTGTAAAAGTACTGCTCTTCTCACTAATTCAGATGCCCTATTCGCTGGTGTTAAATCTCAAGCTCGCGCTCAAGAGAAAATTGAATTAGAACTGGATGGTGACAACACAAGAATTACCGACCTAGCTCGCGCAACAATCATCGCTAATGATGTAGAAAGCTTAGTTGAAGTGTACGAAGCACTGAGCCGTGAAGCGGACGTGGTAAAAGTGAAAAACAAGTTTAAGTCACCAGCTGACTCTGGCTACCGTGACCTTAACTTACTGGTTCGCTTACCAAAAACTAACATGATCGCCGAGGTTCAACTTCACTTAAAAGCGATAGCGGATGTGAAAAGTGGTCCTGAACATGAGCTATACGAGATCATCCAAGGTATTGAGCGCCATGCCATTGCCGAAAAGCGCCCAATCAACGACATTGAAGCTGCGCAAATCAATAGCCTAAGACGCCAATCTTTAGAGCTATACCAACAAGCATGGCAACCATACATTACGACTCATATTAAAGCGGCATAACACCAACCTTACCGCTACTACAAAACCAAAAACGAACAAGGGCTGCACTCGCAGCCCTTTTTTAATTTCAGTGTTTCTCTTGTGAATCACAAGCGAACGCTATTGGTGGTAATACTCCTGGGAGCGTTCATACAAGTCCAATGGCTTTAAGGTGCTATAAAAAGCAGCGACATCCTGTAAATCCTTATCAGATAGAGACTTCAAGACTGACTGCATGTATTAGTCCTGACGTGAATCACTTTTAAAGTCACGCAATTGTTTAAGGATGTAGCTGGATTTCTGCCCCTTAATATTCGGATAAGACTGTACGAAAGGGATGATTTTATCGCCGTGGCACTGGCTACATAAGTTGTTAACGAGCTTTTCACCTACCATCAAGCTTGGTATGTATGGTTCTCTTTTGTCACTTTGTATTGTCAGTTTTGGCGAAACCTTTCCCACCGTTTCAGTGTTTTCGTCAGTGCATGCGGAGAGTGACATCATAGCAACAGTCGACGTTACCAATAGCAGCGTGAACTTAGTTAGATTCATTATTGCTCTCCCGGCATAGGCGGCATCAGAGCGCTATCAATAGGTTTGCGTCGATACTTGTTCATGTCGATCCCTTTGTCTTGATAGTAGGTACTCAGATAGTCCAGTACTGGGTCCCATGTATCAGACAAGTCCCATAGTCCCTGAGTGTCTACCATCCATTCAATCGTTTCACGCCATTGCTCTCGAGTACCACTGTTCTGCGCCACAATAAGACTCGTGTGGCACGCATTACATTGGCCTTTCACTAACTCCCATCCCGGAGCCATGATTAAACCTGAACTCTTATCTACCCCATAGAAAGCCTTCGGGTTATCCGGCACTTCATCGGCATGAACAAGCATTGAGGTTGACAAGCTACAGACCAGTGCCGCTCTCATAATTCCTTTACGATAAGAGCGCTTGTTGGGCTGAGTTGAATTATCACACATGGCTTTCCTCACGAAACTCTTACCGCGACTCTATGACAACCATTAAACAGATACCCTTTTGGATTCCATTGCGGTTGAACCACTGGCTGGCTATCGCCTTCGCTATCGGTCGCCTTCGCCCAGATCTCATAATAACCTGTCATAGGAAGTTCTAGATCGGCTTCCCATTGCTGCCACGCGCCCTTGTTTACCGGTTTATTCAGCTTGGCATCGTGCCAAGTGGTACCGTAATCGTAACTAACTTGGAGCTTCTCGACGGTTCTCAGCCCAGCCCACGCGTGCCCGCTCACTTTGACCTTTTTACCAAGCGCAAACTCAGTGCCACTCTTTGGCGAGGTAATTAGCGATTTCACAATCATCTCTTCAATGATTCTAAAATCCTTGTTTTCTACTTTTTCACCAGGCGCGATTGGGTGCTTAGGCACTTGATAGGCGGGTGCTGCCATTTTATGGCCATCATGAACTTTATTTCGGATACTAATGCCCGTAGTGCACTTTTGAGAGACAGAAGCTGGGCGACCTCCAAATACCGTTCTCAACGGAAAACCATGAAGATATGGAATAGGTTCGCCATTCATTTCCCATGCAATCAAGGCATTGTCAGTCATTGCGGCTTCAATCGGTACGCCGCGAGAGATCGCTTCACCTTTACCACTTAGGTGCTTATCAAAGCCATGGTTGCCCACATAAACCGCGTCATCTTTGATACCACAGTCTTTTAGCACATCACTGAGCAACACACCTGTCCACTGTGCGCAGTACACGCCTGCATTGTTCCACTGATTGCCTTTAGTGCTTGGGTAAAAGTTATTACGGCTGTTGCCACCACACTCCAATACTAGGCTTTGAGTATGGTGTTTAAACTTAGATTTGAGTTCCGCTATTGTGTAAGTTTTACTCTGTTTTACAGACTCCCCTTTCACTTCGAACGTCCAAGTATCCGGATCCATTTTATTGAAATCTGGCATTAAACCATTCCATCGAACAAATGGAACATCAGCGGGCGTAACAGCGGGGGCGAGCATACTTTCTGGCGGATAAGCATTCAAAGGGTTGGTATTTAAAATGGTATAGTAATCCGGCAAATCTTCTGCTTTTGCCCACGTTAACGCATTGATATCCAGGGCCTCTAAACCTTCCGGGCGATTAGCAGCAAACACCCAAGAGACCGGCAACGCTGACGCCGCGGTTGCAGTTAACGCAGCTTTCAGGAACTGTCTTCTATCTAAACTCATTGTTGCGATCCTTTGTGATTCAGTGTGTAAAAGTAAGTGGCAAGCTGCTCAATATCTTGCTCAGACAAAAGCTGGGCGACTTTAGACATGGTTTTATCGGAACGTTCTCCACTCTTAAAAGCCGTGAGCTGTTCAACCACGTAAGGCTTGTTCTGCCATTTCAGGTTCGGAATAGAAGGAAAAGAAGTGTCTTGAGTACTGCCATGGCAAGCGACGCACATATTGGCAATTTGTTGGTAATCGGCAGCTTGGCCTATCGCGGGAAATAAAAGCAATACCCAAGCTAAAGCGGCTTTTCGCACACATCCTCCTAAGATCTGGATCAAAAAATCAGTTTGATCGGTCATAAAGTGGACGCATTACAGCAAATAGAGCGGTGTATTTAAATTCAATTAGAATTAACTACCGTTAAGGAGAACTGAACGCTGATTAGAAATTGTACGAGATACGAGATACGAGATACGAGATACGAGATACGAGATACGAGATACGAGAAGATAAAAGAATGAAAACGGAAGGCAAGAATAAATATGGTGACAAAAACAAAAAGACCACGCTAGGCGTGGTCAATTGCTTGGCTACTTCTCGATTTTAATATTTTCGACACGGGCCTTTAGTTTTTGTCCCGGTCTAAAAGTAACAACACGTCGAGCAGAAATTGGAATGTCTTCACCAGTTTTCGGGTTACGACCAGGTCGCTCGTTTTTCTCGCGAAGATCAAAATTACCAAAACCAGACAGTTTTACCTGTTCGCCATTTTCAAGCGCTTTACGAACTTCTTCGAAAAACACTTCAACCGTTTCCTTGGCATCCCGCTTGCTGTATCCGAGTGTCTCAAACAGGTTCTCAGCCAAATCGGCCTTCGTGAGTGCCATAAAACTTTCCTCAAAGCTATGTTAATCATTGCTACTATCGCCAGTAGCGCCAAAGCATTTACCCTATTCAATCAATGAGATAAGGTCATTTACAAGGAAAGTGTATGCCAAGCTTCTGATTTTCGCCAACTTTTTTATTTGAACTGTAAGATTATTCTTTCAAATCAGAAACATAACACGCTCTTAATTTCATATATATGGCTAAAAAACATCTGCTTAACAGTTCCCAAATAGAACTATATTCCAACAACTATTGATAAATTAGAATTTAAAACTTTAGTTATCTAAATATTAATTTCTGAGACTTTTCTCCTATACCCAATAAAATCAGCCACTTGATTTGATATCAAGGTCAACAAAGATTACTTAATAAGCAGTATTAAATATGAGATTTGTATCATTTCAGCATTTAATTCGAGTTTGGCAATGTAATCTCTGATTGCGTGCTGACTCTTATTGCAATTCCCCCCTAGTCCGAGGGCGTTCAACCCTATAATTCAATGGTGCCACTTAACAAAGTACATTTCACAGCTCGCAATTGATATGTTATAACATATCAAACAGGGTAAATTTTAGTACTTAAAATGAAAGATATTGAAGCGATCATTAAGCACGTCAAGCAAGGATGTAGAGACAATGGAAAACAGTTTACCGCCAAAAGGCTGCTGATACTGCGCGCGTTAGCCCATGCCGATAAAGCGCTGTCTGCCTACGAGTTAGTTGACTATTGCAAAGAACATTTTGATCAACATGTTCAAGCGATGTCGGTCTACCGAGTCTTGGATTTTTTAGAACAACATCACCTAGCACACAAGATCAAGGTATCAAATAAATACATACTTTGTGATCACATCCTTTGCGAGCACGAACATGGCATCCCACAGTTTTTGATTTGTTCTAAGTGCGACAAGATAAGTGAACAAACCATCAACCCTTCTATTATTCGCGATCTTAAATCTCACGCGAAACAACAAGGATTCACCGTCACAAGCCCTCAGATAGAGATCAGCTGTGTTTGTGATGAGTGTGCTAAGCCCGAAGTAAATATGCCCTGCTAAGAATACCTACATCGAATAACTAGATTCCAACCGTATTAGCCTAATCAACAAGGAGAGATTGAAACGCTATGCCTGCAACGCTCATTAAGAATGCCTACGTGGTCAATGAAGGTACCATTACCGAGACAGATGTATTAATTGTCGACCAACGAATTGAAAAGGTTGCAAGCAATATACAGCCCAATTCAAATTGTGAAGTCATTGAAGCAAAAGGTTGCTACCTCATCCCGGGGATGATTGACGATCAAGTCCATTTTCGCGAGCCCGGGTTAACCCACAAAGGCTCAATCGCGACAGAATCACGTGCCGCTGTCGCCGGCGGTATTACTAGCTACATGGAAATGCCAAACGTCACCCCCGCGACAACAAATATTGAGGCCTTAGAGAAAAAGTTTGATATTGCAGCACAGAGCTCACTGGCTAACTACTCCTTTTACCTCGGTGCAACAGAGGACAATCTAGACCAAATTAAGAAACTCGACCCAACCAAACACTGTGGTGTAAAGGTATTTATGGGTGCTTCAACGGGTAACCTGTTGGTTGAAGATCCTCAAGCACTCGATGCCATATTCCGTGACTCTCCCGTCCTGATTGTCACCCACTGTGAAAGCGGGCCTGTGATCGCTAAAAACCAAGAGCAATTAAGAAAAGATAAAGCAGACTTAACGATTGAAGACCACCCTATCCTGGGAGATGACAAAGCCTGCTATGCCTCTTCTTGTTATGCCGTTGAGCTCGCTAAAAAGCACAATAGCCAGCTTCATGTATTGCATATCACTACAGAGAAAGAGTTAGCACTATTTGATAAAGGGCCAATCGAAGGTAAGCGCATAACCGCTGAAGCGTGTGTTCATCACCTTTGGTTCAGTAATGAAGATTACCCAAGATTAGGGAACCAAATCAAATGCAACCCTGCTATCAAATCCCCAGGTGATAGAGACGCTCTATTAGAAGCTTTGAACACGGGCGAAATCGACATCATCGCGACAGATCACGCGCCACACACATGGCAAGAAAAACAAGTTCCTTATGAGCAAGCGCCTGCCGGTTTGCCTCTAGTACAACACGCCCTCTTAACTCTGTTTGACCACGTACATGCCGGAACCATGACCATAGAGCAAGTCGTAGAGAAAACAGCACATAACCCATCCATTCGTTATGCGATACAGGAACGCGGCTATATCCGTGAGGGCTACTTCGCCGATTTAGTGTTAGTCGATCCACTAGCAACAACCTTAGTTAGTAATGAAAACAGCTTACATCAATGTGGATGGTCACCTTTCGCAGGGCACGAATTCTCTGCTCAGATCAAGCACACCTGGGTCAATGGTGCCAAGGTGTATAGCAATCCAGAATCCCCTGATAACCAAAATACGCCTACCGCTGACACATCAAAAGAAATACCGGGTGACATGGTCACTCCAGCAATGAGGCTGTCATTCGATCGCTAACTCAGCAGTTATTACCACCAATCAAAAGAAATCAATATGTTAAGAAGAAACCCTAACGGCCATATGCCAAACGTATCGGAAACCGCTTTCATTGATCCAACGGCCATTATATGTGGCAAGGTGATCATTGAAGATAACGTGTTCATTGGTCCTTATGCCGTGATACGTGCCGATGAGGTTAATGAACACGGCGATATGGAAGCCATCGTGATTAAGCGAGACACGAATATTCAAGATGGTGTGGTTATCCATTCAAAGGCCGGTGCTGCGGTAACCATAGGAGAACGCTCCTCTATCGCTCACCGCTCCATTATCCATGGGCCTTGTGAAGTCAGTGACGATGTCTTTATCGGCTTCAACTCTGTCGTTTTCAATGCCGTCATTGGTAAAGGTTGCGTGATTCGTCATAACTGCGTGGTGGACGGACTCGACCTTCCTGAGAATTTTCATGTACCACCGATGACCAACATAGGTTCAGGCTTTGACCTAAACAGCATTTCAAAAGTCCCACCAGAATACTCGGCGTTTTCAGAATCGGTTGTCTCTGCCAACCATACTCTTGTTCAAGGCTATAGAAGGATTGCTAATGAACTCTAATAAATCCCCCTTGCTTGGGATTCCGACCAACATTATTACTGGGTTTCTCGGAGTAGGAAAAACCTCTGCGATTCTTAACTTAATGAAGCACAAACCAGCCGATGAGAATTGGGCTATTTTGGTGAATGAGTTTGGTGAAATTGGCGTTGATGGAAGCTTATTCGAAGGCAATCAAACCAAACAACAGCAAGTTTTTATTCGGGAAGTACCCGGTGGCTGCATGTGCTGTGCCGCGGGATTACCCATGCAGATAGCACTCAATCAGTTGCTTTCTGAGGCGAAGCCAGACCGCTTACTGATTGAGCCTACTGGCCTTGGCCACCCGAAAGAAGTGTTAGAAGTATTATCTTCTGAACATTATCGTAAAGTGCTATCACTGCAAAAGAACATCACCTTGGTAGATGCTCGCAAGCTGTCTGATACTCGTTATTCTGACCACGATACTTTCAACCAACAAATTACCATTGCGGATACGATCGTCGGCAATAAAGTAGACCTTTATAACAAGGGGGATGCCGAAAAACTTGCCGAGTACGTTGCTCAGATTTGTCACCCTGACACTAAGCTGATCTTTGCTCATCACGGTAAGATCCCTTTCGATGAGTTTGATGGAGACACCAGCTTTTACCATCATCAAGCTCATGGGCACCATCACCACCATCATCATAAACAAGACAAGCCACTCGCTTCAGAATTACCGATGCCAGAGAGCGGTATGATAAAGGCAAGTAACCAAGGTGAAGGCTTCGAGAGTATTGGCTGGCGATTTGCAGCCGATAAACTGTTTGACCACCAGCGTTTACGACACTTTCTAGTCGGCTTGAAAGTTGAACGTATGAAGGCGGTGTTTATTACTCCAAATGGTATCTTTGGCTACAACTTAACAGAGGATGGTTTGACCGAATCAGAACTCGATGAGTGCAGTGAAACCAGAATAGAAGTCATTGGTTATAGCATCGACAATGATCTAGAAAACCAATTGTTGGCGTGTCAGATTTAGCCAGACCTGGTTAACCCTTACCCCAACCTAAAAGCCCTATGAATTACTGCATTCATAGGGCTTTTTAACCAATCCGTTATAGGTTCAACACACTAGTTCACTGAGACCAATCGCTTCTCGGCAAGTGCCATAGCGATGTTGGCTTTAGCGTAGGCACTCTCGTTGATAAAGTGCGGGTATATGTCTTGTTCACGTTCCCAATAAATATCATATCCAAAGAACGTCGCCAATATCGGCTGCCCTTGCTTAACGACCTCGAAATCCCGACCACATATCGCTGGGTGCACAGTAGCAACACGCATGCCGTCTGGGCCAAGGGGAACATTAACTTCTTCAACATAGAAAAACGCATCGTAGTCTTCTAATGCTTGCAGCTGATTGAGGTTATTCTTCTCAACATAATCAAGCACCATGGTCAGCATCTGCTTCATCAGTTTAAGCGTGTCGAATTTAAGCGAACCATGTGCCTGAGCACCCACTTCAATCATTACACCGCACTTCCCTGTAGTACAAAGGTAAGGCTGCTCATCCCACGGTTTCCTATCTTCAAATAGAATATTCGCTTCCGGCATTCGCTGTTTCACATACGCGCCCATTTTTTGATAGAAAGCATCGTTGGAAAGCAAGATCAGTGTCGCGCCCATATTGCTGGTTGTGTTGTGTAGGTCGATAATGAGTTGCTGCTCTTTGCTTGCGTATCGCTCTGCAAACTGGCGAGCTACGGTATGCTCGGCTAAACCTGGCGTGTCGTCATTGTTGAGCTGAGAAAACTCACGATTTAAATCCGTGTCTAAGTACCTTACGTTCTGATCTACCGCTTTTGGGTTTGCGATAACTGAATCGGTAGAAAATGTCGAACGATCAGCGGCATACAAGCGCTCTTTAATAAGTTTATGTAGGTAAATTCCAGAGAGTTCGTTACCGTGAGTTCCGGCGACCAGTAGGACTTGTTTGATGTTTTCCATGTAATTGATTTCCAAGTATCGAAGATGCAAGTCACCCTGCCCTATTATTACAATATAACATAACAATAAGACAAATCATTCTCTAAAAGAGAGAACAAGAAAACACCTGATAACTAGAAAGAAAATCGAGAACCCTAGATAATGATCATATTTCATGTACTCATCCCATCATAAGAAAGCCCCGCGCTTGCGAGGCTTTAATTCATAGTTCAACATCATGGTCATCGGGGTATAACGGCTATAAAGGTTACTTCAAACCCCTCTTCGTTAATGAAAATGACATCATGATTGCTTAGCGAGTTTTCTTTCCACTTCTCTGTCACCGGATGTACCGCTACTCACCGCTGTTGCAGGTTTAACGATCAAACCAATCCCGATTAAGAACAACACCGATGCAACCACTTGAGCGAGTGACAACACTTCATCGTACATAAAGTATCCGCTGATCAGCGCGAAGACTGGCACGAGCAAGGTTAACGGTGCGGTTGTGCTTAATGGATATTGGATTAACAGCTTGTTCCACACCCAATAGCCAAATAGCGTGGTTGGATATGCCTGAAATAGCACCGCAATCGTTGTGTTCCAGTCCCATTGTTCAATCCCCTGCCAGATGATTTGATCACCGTGTAACATCACAGCAAATAACACCAACGGCACTGGTGCAAACAGCATTCCCCATACATTAAATGCAAACGCCTGCTTAGTTCTGGAAGCCTTAACAATCACGCCCATTAAGGTCCAACTGCACGCTGCAATCATAATCAAGATAACGCCATTAACGGTGACATTCCCTTTCGCCGCCGAGACTAAGACCGCAAGTGCACACAAAGCTAACATCGCACCAATTAATTTACGAACCGACGCACTTTCTTTGAAAACCCATACCCCAACTGCCATTCCAATAAGTACATTGCTTGAAAGCAATACTGAGGAAAGCCCAGATGAGAGGCCTGCTGTGATTGACCATGATGCCATACCCCAAATACCAACCCCAAAGACAAAGCCATAACTGACGAGATAACGCCACGCGACATTCGGCCTTGCGACAAAGAATATCACTGGTATCACGGCTAGCGAGAAACGCGAGGCCGTTGCCAACAAAGGATGAACATTGGTTACGCCCATTTTGATCATCGAGAAATTGAATCCCCAAATTGCCATCACCAACACCGCTAACAACAAATCATTTCTTTTCATACTGTCCCCCTCTTTTGTTTTAAAAAAGTATCCCTTGAACAACAAAAAGGGTACAGATACAATTTTTTAAACAAAAACCAGTACAGTTAACCACAACCGTTACCATGAGCATTTACCGAAAACTTGCGAATCAGTTTATTAATGAGATTGAAAGTGGAAAAAGACCCGAAGGTGGGCGGATGCCTTCGCTTCGTCAATTAGCTAAGCAACAAGCCGTCAGTATGTCGACCGTAGTAAGTTGCTACCAAGAGCTAGAGTCACAGGGCTGGATTCACTCTCGACCACAAGCCGGGTATTTTGTTTCTCCTCATAAGCCAGCTCACTCAACACCTGAATGGGCACAGTTTGAGAGTAAAGTTTCCAGAGTGAGACAAACCTCATCGACTCACAACTCAATCAATGGGCCTTTAGGAGTCTCTAGCACCACCAATGATGAGCAATCGGTCGTTGAACTTGAACGCAGTTTCCGTCGATCTATAAAACGCATGGGTAACAGGCTCAACCATTACCCTGATACTCAAGGCGAGCCGATATTACGACAAGCATTGTCCACTCACTTTGCCAAGCTTGATGTACATTTCTCACCAGGCGAACTGGTGGTCACGGCTGGCTGTATGTCGGCAATAAAAGCCGCTCTTGAATCATGCACCAAAGAAGGCGATACCATTGCCATTAGCTCACCATGTTTCAACGGAATACTCGAATTACTTGGCAAGATGTCGCGTAAGATCATCGAGATCCCATCTCTAGATGACGGTGTAGACCTACAACAGTTAGAAACACATCTCAAAAGCAAACGCGTCGATGCCGCTATCTTCTGTACCTCGCATATGAACCCACAAGGGATCAATATGTCTGCTAGCCAAAAGCAGAAATTGGCAGCATTAGCAAATGAGTATCAAGTTCCAATCATTGAAGATGATGTCTACCTGGAACTCTCTTATTCTTCGCACACTCCACTGCCTGCCAAATACTATGACAAAGGTGGTTATGTTTTATGGTGTGGTTCTGTCTCGAAGAGCTTATCACCGAGTTACCGCTTAGGATGGTGCTTACCGGGAAGGTATATCAATGAGTACAAGGCACAGTTTTCTGCTGCAAGCTACGGCGTTGCTCTACCCACTCAACTCGCTGTCGCTGACTTTATTGAATCTGGTCAATACGCAAAACACGTTCGAAGAAGATGCTCTCAAATCCTATCGTTGCGCCAACGATACCTCAACTATTTAACCCAACACCTGCCTCCAGATGTAAAGATCAGTAACCCACAAGGTGGCATGGTACTTTGGCTACAGATTCCAAATCTGAATCAACCAATTTTTGCTCAAGCCGTTACCGAGAAAAAGATTGATATTCGACTTGGACACCTATTCAGTACTCTTGATCTCTATAGCAACTGCTTACGCATCAACATTGGTTATTCACTAGAGGGAGCGGCCAAACAACAGCTAGATGACTTGATTAAACTTATCCGACAATGTGTCAGCAAATAGCTTCCACCCAAGCTTTGAGCTTTAGTTTTTTCATCGTTATTCATTATAAAAAAGGCATTTATTATTCTGATTTTAACGGGGCTAAAGCTCGTTACCGTAAGGAAATCCACTCACCTTAAAACCCATAAATATTGAGTTTGCAAGGGTGTGCCCATTTATGCAACTTAGCTAATGACACCTCATTTTTTGTCGTCAATATACACCCGTCAGCGCTGGCGTTATCCTGTATATGAAGAGAATAATTATGAGTGATAAAACCAAAAATAAACCACTACCTTCCTTTATTAAAGAACGCTTAAACCATTACATTGAAGATCTCATTACCCAGAACGAAAGCCAAACACACTTAGTTCTGGGTAAACGTCCTAGGCGCAATTCAGTTGTGATGCAAAGCAATGATTACCTCGCGCTATCGCACAACAAACAGATTCAACAAGCCCACCAGCAAGCAATTGCTGAACATGATGACAACATCGTCATGTCGGCGATTTTCTTACAAGACGAGGATTCAAAACCCGCCTTTGAAAATGAGCTCGCGAGCTACGTAGGTATGGAAAGCTGCTTGCTGTCTCAGTCTGGCTGGGCGGCGAACATCGGCTTACTGCAAACCATCTGCCCACCACAAACTCCTGTGTATATTGATTTCTTTGCCCACATGTCTTTATGGGAAGGTATTCGATCCGCAGGTGCGAGCGCGCATCCGTTCATGCATAACAATATGAACCATATGCGCAAGCAGCTTGAGCGCTATGGCTCTGGCGTCATTATTGTAGATTCGGTCTATAGCACCATTGGCACGATTGCCCCACTCCGCGACATCTACGAAATGGCGCAAGAGTTTGATTGTGCACTCGTGGTTGATGAATCGCATTCTCTGGGGACTCATGGCACCAAAGGTGCTGGCCTCGTTGAAGCACTTGGGCTCACTAACCAAGTCGATTTCATTACTGTAAGCTTGGCCAAAACTTTTGCATACCGTGCTGGCGCGATCTTAGGCCCCAAACAATTGTCTGAGACACTGCCCTTTGTCGCCTATCCTGCGATTTTTAGCTCGACCGTATTGCCACAAGAAGTCGCTCGCTTAGAGAAAACCTTGGCGGTCATTAAAAGTTCTGACGATAAGCGCGAAGTCTTATTCGAACGTGCTAAATCACTCACTACGGGACTTAAACAGATTGGCTTTAACATCCGCAGTGAATCTCAGATCATCGCTTTAGAGTGTGGTAGCGAGAGAAATACTGAACGTGTGCGTGATTTCTTAGAGGAGCGAGATGTGTTCGGTGCGGTATTTTGTCGCCCAGCGACTGGCAAGAACAAAAACATCATCCGCTTCTCTGTGAATGCAGACATAACACCAAGAGATATCGATCATGTGCTCACGGTTTGTCACCAGGCATATCATCATCCAGAGCTGGAGTTCGTATAACGCTGTACACACCAATTTAATAGCCAACCCAACGGCAGGACAGAATGGACGCTATCATGTCGCAAAACTAAAAGAGCCCAGCCTATCGCTGAGCTCTTCATTAAATTGACTCGGTCTACTTCAAACCTCAAACACACTTGTGTTTAGAACCACTATATCCAATGAGCAATCTTGTCGAATAATCGGTTCTTGTCTGCTGGTTTCACAATAAAGTCCGACATTCCTGATGACTCCATCTTCTCTAGCGTGACTGGCGAGCTGTCTCCTGTATGTGCAATGATCGGTACCGAAGAGTAAGGCTTATTCGCACTTCTAATGAGTCGAGACGCTTCTACACCGTCCATGATAGGCATTTCGATATCCATCAGGATCAAGTCTACATCGTCTGAATCCAGCGCATCCAATGCTTGCTGACCATCTTCTTTCTGTACGACATCAAAACCCTGCTTTTCCAGTAACATTGCCGTAAAACGACGCAAAGATTCATTATCGTCCACGACCATAATGGTACGCTTATTTGCATTTTCAATCGGCCTAGCGGCCAACATAAGCATCACGTAATTCGAGTCAAACAGTAAACGGTCAATCGTTGCTTTGGTGTTCAGCAGCCAAACTTGTGTCTCCACCCAAATAGGTTCAAACGACACATTACGAACTCGGTGAACAGGATGATGCTCATACAAGTAAACAATTCGCGCTTCTGTAAACGACAACAGAGACTCAAGCTTATCAAGGCTGCTTGCCCTCAAATCCAAACTCTCCATATCGACGAACACTAAATCAAATTCGAACTGATACTCTTTGTTTTTAAGTGCAGATGCCACATCCAAAGTCGTGAGGTCAAATCCCATAAATCGAGACATTTCCGTCATTTTCTTATTCAGGACTGTTTGATCACTCACCATCAATACCGACTTTAACTTTCTCAATTCACTCTTAATCTCATTGACTGAATTTGACGTTAAAGACGGGAACGTCATCGTAAACTGAGTCCACTGGCCGAGCTCTGATTGGCATCTAATCTCTCCACCAAACGAACGCATCACCTTCTGACAGAATGGTAGACCTAACCCATAATTACCTGATTTACCAGTCGTATAGAAGTCTTGGAAAATATGACGTATTGCATCACTAGAGATGCCAGCCCCGTTGTCCGTCACCACAATTTGATTGCTAACGTCATCGCTACTCATGGTGACATGAATATGAAAGTCTTCCGGGCTACGGTGATGGAACGCATTCTTGAACAGGTTGTACATCACATACTTCAACAAAGTGTCGCTTCCTAAAAAATCAAAGTCGCTTTGTACATCCAAAGAGATGGCTGATTTATCCGACGCGCGCTTGTAGTTAAAGCTGTCGATTGAATATTCGATCACTGCTTGTGCAGAGTGCTTTTTAAAGGTTGAACGAGATACTCGGTTCTCGTCAATCGACGTCAACAATAGATCGATGGTCTCGTTGCCTGAATGGATGATTTCCATGGCCTCGTCACCCACGTCACGCAGCTGTTTTAACTCTTCGGCGCTCAGTGCATATGGCTCTTTGATGTCACCACTCTTTGGGTTTGGCAGTATCGATTGAATAACATCAATAGAAGTTAATAAGCCACTAAGAGGATTTCTCATTTCGTGTGCAATACCGGCACCAAAAGATTTTGCTAGGGACACCTTGTTCTCGTGTTCCACCTGATTACGGAAATAGAACAGGTTACCGAATAGATAGATAAACAAGAAAATCGGCACATGCGTCCAGTTCATGGTTATCTCAAGATAGAAGCCTTGTGCTACCCAAGCGCAAAACGTTGCAATCCCTATTCCGGCAAAGGTTTGTGCAAACATCACTCCTGTGACATGAACCAAAAGAATATGGAGGAATATTGCCGACATGAAAGACATGACCCAAACATTGGACCAATTGTTCATCAGCAACATATAAAAGAAGAAACATGGCAGACAGAGCGTAATCGCGACTTGATAATACGCAGGCAGATACTTTCGCCATTCGAATGGAACGTGTTTACGGAAAATGATGCCGAAGAACAACACCGAGCATAATAGGCGGAGAGTCAGATTTTCATACGGCTGCGGGAACAGATACTCCCACACAACAAAGTAAACAGGGAAACCGACAAAGCCCATCCAACCTACTAGGGTTAGATTCGGTTCAGCATATTGATAAACTTTACGAATAGCGTTCATACGAAATTCTTTATTCTCTAAGCCCGGACGTTTACTCGTTTTATGATTGAGTTTTTGTTTTTATATAACCGAACGATTATATTACACATCACCTCCGAGCAGTGAGGTTTGAATCAAATATATACACGCTTTTGCATTTAATCTGTTTCAACTCTGCTGCCAAATACATGAAGACCTCGTTAATACGAGGCCTAATATGATTTCATTTTTTGTTATCTGTGACACATAAAGCTAGCGTATCGGCAGGTAGATGTTAGTAAGCAAATCACATTCATCCACCTCATGGACTAGATTAAGGTACTGGAAAAAGCACGGAAAATCCCTCAAAGATTCGCCACTCTTAGGTAACCACTCACGATATAAGTAGCTGACCGTGTCAGCGATTAAATCATGGTTGCCCTTATGAACAGCTACAGCACAACGACCGCCCGGAATGATCCCCCTCTTAACACCAAAGACATTTTCTGGGACATCCCCGTTATGGCTTCCGCAAATATCAAAGCGATATTCATCTTCAGGGGTATCTGAAGGGTCAGAATAAGCCACACCAAATGTGTCACTGGTTTTTACCGGAGAAAAACCCGTCGACTTCCTCCAATCAATAAATTTAGCAGCAGTATTGTAAACCAGCTTTGGGCTTCCTTTATGCTCAATCAGTGCAACCTCTGTCTCGTAAAAATCGACGACTTTCACATCCATTATCTTTTCTCCACTCTTTGGTGAGTTAAACTCATACTTTGAACGCCAATATGGCCAGTTTGGTTGTTTTCTAAATTGAGAAGGTGTCTGCTCAAAGTGCCTCGAAAATGCTCGAGAGAATGCTTCAAGACTCTCAAAGTGAGCCTCCAATGCAATATCGGTGACACTGTACTCGGGCTCAAAAGCTAAACGAAAAGAAGCGCGCTTTAACCGAGCAAACAACACATACTGAATAGTGCTAATCCCCATAAACGACTTAAAGATCCGGTGAAAGTGGTACTTTGAACTCGCCGCCACTGAGCTCAGCTGATCCAAAGTTAATGACTCATCCAAATGTCTATCAATGAAGTCACACACATTTCGTATTCGTCGCTCGTGATGTTTCGCTACATTCATTTTTGTTACCCAATAAAGAATTCGGAGAGATAATACCGACGAGGCGTTAAGCTCGCCTGATTGAGATTGCGAGACTGACTTAACTGTTGTGTTTAATTCTATATTAAGTCGTAACAAAAGGCTCTTTAGCCAATGCAGCACTAAAGAGCCGAATCCTACTCAACAATAGATATTGAGCATTGTGATGCCTACTGGATTACAAACTGGGCTAGTTCAGTCCCAACATCGCATTAATCCGAACTATTTCTTGTTGCCATTTCATTTGCAGATCAGGCTTCTGATGCTTTGCTTTACGAGCTTGATCCTTACTGAGTAATTCTTCGAGCTCTAATAGCCTTTCTAAAAGGCACTCTTCATCATTTTGCGACTGCTGCTCATCTGTTTTAAGCAGCTCAGAACCTGAATCGACACAGGCTTTAGAGTTAGACTGAATCGACGCAGAGCAAGGTTCCACGTTATGACCTTGATGGCTGACAGACATCGCCTCATACACCGCATCTAAGTAAGTCATTTCCACAAGTTGACCTTCATTGATATACCAGAATCGATTGCATGATTTTTCGATCAACTCTCGATCATGACTAACCAACAGTAGCCCCCCTTCGAATTGTGTTAAGCAATTCGCCAGCTCTTCTTTGCCTTCAATATCAAGGTGGTTAGTGGGCTCATCCAACAACAGGAAGTGATACTTCGCTAGCGATAGCCCAACGAACAGCAGTCGAGAACGCTCTCCACCACTCAGCTCAGCGATCTTTTGCTCGTGTCTTTCGTAGGAAAAACCCGCGCTAATCAAAGCCATTTTTCTAGCTTCCTGAGACACAGGATAAAATGAGTAAAGTGAATCCAGTAGTGAATGGTCATCACGTAATTGGTGCAAGCTTTGATCGTAGTACCCGACTTCAGCATTGGGGTGAAAATAATCATTATCTCCAAGTTGACACGCCTGATAATTCGCCCATAGTACTTTCAGAAGCGATGACTTACCCGCCCCATTTTTGCCTAGCACAGCAACACGGTCACCGCTCTTTATCTGTTGGAACTGCACTTCAAACAGTGGCGCTTGGTCATCAGCGGCACTAATTGGCACCTCCGACAATTCAAGTAGTCGATTGGCCTTCATGGATTCACCGGACAAACTTAGTGTCCATGGTTCAACGGAGTCTAAACGAGTCATGGTCGAGCGTAACCCTTCGGCTCGCTTTTCCATGCTTTTTGCTTTTCGTGACAGACCTTCATTGTCAAAGTCACGCCCCCAAATCGCTAAACGATGAGCGCTCTTTTCGATGCGGTCGATCTCTTTCTTTTCTGCTTGTTGCCTTTCAGCATCCGTTCGATCTTTATCTTCCAGTGCTTTTCTAGCTTCGGTGCATTTTTGGCTAAAGCTAAGTATCCTTTTGTCACGTAACACCCAAGTAGAATCGGTGACGTGGTCGAGTAATCGTTGATCATGCGAAACCATGACAAACGTCCCTCTCCAATCTTTCAGAAACTGCTCTAACCAAAGTAACGTCGGTAGATCTAAGTGGTTACTTGGTTCATCTAGCAACAGGACATCTGGCTCAAGAATCAATGCTCTCGCGACTAACACTCGCGCGTATTGACCGCCACTTAAAGTGCCTACAGGCTGGTTCCAATAGCTTTCATCAAACCCTAAATTAGAAAGAGTAATTTGCGCTCGCCATTGTTCTGTTTGCTGCATGTTTAAAGGAAGGTTATCGGTCACAGCATCAAGCATTGAGAGGCTCAACAGTCGCTTGGGTAGGTGTTGCTCAATCAAAGCAACTACAGCATTCGAAGCAAAGGAAACATTCCCCACAAAGTCAGGTAAATCTTTGTTTAACCGACGTAATAAAGTACTTTTTCCACAGCCATTACTGCCGATAAGGCCAATGCGGTCGCCTTTTTTAATGGTAAAGGAAAGCCCATCAAATAGGCGGTATGATGTTAGATCGTAAGAAATGGATGATGTAGATATTAATGTAGTCATTTGTTTACTCAAGTTTCAAGCGCAACAAAGCGCTGTCGTCATTCGCTGACAACAACCAAGTAAACTAGAGTGAAGAAACTCTATTGAAGGTTATATTGAAATGCTTCGCTCAAGTTTTGGTTATCGCAGCACGATAGTGTTAAAACTTGAGTTTTGGTCGTACCAAAAAATATGCGCGAAGTTAAATTCACACACTTTCATAAAAATCCTCCTTGTATTTGTCTTGAGTTGAACATTAGCGCTAAAAGTAAATCACATTAATCGATGAGTCAAAATATTTAGTCGCTTCGTCTTGGGTTTGATTTACAACATTAGGTGACTGTTACCCGGTGCATTTTTCGTGGAGTATCACCATAATCAATAACGGCATAATGCTGAGTGACCCTGTTGTCCCATATCGCCATTGAGCCCTTGTTCCATTTAAAACGCACTTGATATTCTGGTCGTCGTGCAATTTCAAACAACTGGCTAAGTAATGAATCACTTTCTTCACGCTCAAGCTCATTGATGTAACGGGTAAATTGCTCGTTGATATATAACGTCTCTTTGCCCGTTTCTGGATGAACTTGCACTAAGGGATGTACCACCGGCGGGTTTTCTTGCGCAGTTTTCAGCAGCGACTTATGCCAATCTAGCTCGATTTGGTCCGATTCAATACCCTCAAATGCGACTAAAGAATGCGTTGCCGATAAGCCCCTTAGCTTGTCTTTCATGCTTTCATCTAATGAATCAAACACTGCGGTCATTGAACACCAAATCGTGTCGCCACCGATATCCGGTACATGTTGAGCATGTAATAGAGAGGCTTTAGATGGCAGCTCCCGCCACGTTAAGTCGGTATGCCAATAACTCTCCATTGGCGCATTACCTCGAGTAGTTTCTATCACACTGACTTGCGGAACTTGTTCTACACGCGGAAAGAAAGGATGAGCGGGTTCGAGATCTCCAAACCGTTTTGCAAGTGCTAAGTGTTGTTCAGGCGAGAGGCTTTGTTCATCCAAGAAAATGACTTGATAAGTAACAAGTGCTTTGTACACATCATCGAGTTCACTCTCACTACAATCCGAAAGATTTAATCCATGAATACGAGCGCCAATGTGAGGTGTAATGGGTTCAATTTTCAACATACTTTCGCTTATCGGTTAAGAGGTATTAAGGGGAAGTCATTTAGCTACTCGTTATTAAACCGGACAGAACCGATTTTTCTTTCCTTACCACGCAACATAAAACGCGTTTATTCGAAAAACAAAAGAAAAGAGCCCCTACACTGGAGCTCTTTTTGTTTGTTGATACTTCCTGTATCCGTAGACAAGTCCAATCTGTAGTACTTTCACCGAAAGCCAGATCATCGATATCTCCAGTTGTGTATCACTATTAAATCTAGCATACAAACTTCGAGCTTTTCTGAGACGTAACCGAAAGTTCGTCGAAGTACCGCCAATTCCTGCTTATCAACCAAAGCAAGCAACGCCATATCCTTTTGTTGCCTCCTACAAACCAAAAACAAAACCCACAACAAGGTGGGCTTTGGCTATCAGTCTTCTGAACTGACTAAACTAGTGAGTGACTTTTTGAAACCATTGTTCAAACCTAAATTTAAAAGTTTGCTTGAAGCGTCAAACCACTGTACGCCGAGTATGCATTCAACATCACGTGATATCTGCCGCTTTGGGTGACATTCACCGTACAAGTCTCGCTGTTGCCCGATCGGTAAGGTCGGCAGTCCCACGTACTAAGCGTTGGTTTATCCCCGAAACGTAGATACAGATCCGCATCGCCTGTGCCACCAATGGTGACCACTGTCAGCTGTTGACCCTGTTCCAAGTCCATGTAGAAGTAGTCCTTTTGTCCTCGACTGCCACTCAGTCCATTAACCGGCACGCCAGAGACTAGTTTTCCATCTGGATCTGGTCCAGGTGTTGGACCACCGCAATCCGGTTCACAACCACTATCAGTCAAACTATACAGCAGTTTATTGGTGGTTCCTCTTGTGTCAGAAACCTTATTCTCCGAGGCTCTTGAGTTCAGTAACCCTGCGAGTTGAAGCGGTGTTAAGCCGTTGTTTTCCTGTAAGTACAAGGCTGCAACGCCGGCAACATGTGGCGTCGCCATGGAAGTTCCACTAATCGTTTTATAGCCGCCATCATACCAAGCAGACTTAATTTGAGATCCCGGTGCGAATAGATCAACACAGCTGCCCCAGTTCGAGAAACTTGAACGTGAATCAGAGCTGGTTGTTGAGCCCACCGTCACACCACTTGGTACACGAGCTGGTGATGTATTACACGCATCGGCATTTGAGTTACCCGCTGCCAACATAAAGCTCACTCCAGATTGAATTGCGCCTTGTACCGCGCTATCCAATGCGGTTGAACGACCGCCACCTAAGCTCATATTTGCGACTGAAGGCCCTGATGCATTTTGAGCAACCCAGTCCACACCAGATATTACGCCAGATGTGGTTCCTGAGCCCGAACAGCTAAGTACTCTTACCCCAACAATATCGACATTTTTAGCCACACCGTACTGGCTACCGCCAATCGTTCCTGCAACGTGGGTACCATGCCCATTACAGTCACTCGAATCAGCATCATTATCCACGAAATCATAGCCAGAAACCGAGCGCCCGCCGAATTCCTCATGATTATTATTAACGCCCGTATCAATCACGTATGCTGTTACACCAGAGCCATCAAAATTGGCATTATAGTTTCGATCCAAAGGAAGACTTCTTTGATCTATTCGGTCTAGCCCCCAAATCGCGTTACTTTGAACGGCTTCATTTGAAACAACAGGATCGATACTGAGTATTTGGTCTTGTTCTATATATTCAACGCGAGAATCACGTCTGAGTTGCTTTAATTGAAGTGCGTCTAGATTTGCCACAAAGCCAATAATGGAGCTATCAAAAACATCGTCTGTTTTGATTGAAAACGAATTGGCCATCTGGCCTACCGTTTGTTGAGTGAACTGCTGTAATCCAGCCGCGTCATTCATTAGCATCTGCGGTTGTTTCAATACAACAATATAACGATCAGTGATCGCATCATCTGATGAAGCCAACATCAGTGGAGCAATAGGTTGTTGTAAGTTTTCAGTTGAATTTAAAGCCGAACCTTGAGCCAAACTTGATGCAGAATAAATACCAAATGTGGCTGCAATACAACAACTTAATACTTTCTTTAACATAGCTTGTTCCTTGATATTTTAGGTTTGTTGGTTGTTACCTACGACAAACACGAAAATGCAGACAGCTAGCGTTATACGCTCAATACGTGAAGCAACAGTGTTACAAATTCAACCTAAGACAATAAGAATGAGATTGCTTATTAATTTATATTCATCTCACTAGGAACTTCGAGTGGGGGCAAACTATTTTGAAAAGCTTATGCAATCACATTTTATATAATTTGATCAAAAGCTCTAATTTTAACAAAAGTCGAATGGTTGGTTAAAAATGGTATATGGAAGCGGAATGATCTTCACTATTGACACATAACACACCAAAACGCTGCAAAAACCGAAAAATACAGAATTAAAATTACGGGCGATTAGTCGTGCTTATAGTGAATAAATATTATTAATTGTACTCGCCGACAGCTTACCTCTATCTTGACTGCACTATCCAACACCATAAACAAACGCGATTACGCAGGGAAAAAGACGATGACCGCCATTACCGATTTAAACATTCTGCTAAAGTCCATGTCACCAGAACTCATTGAAGGCAAATATGTTTTCTGTACGGTAGAGGGAGAATTAGCCGACTATGTCCACCTCAATCCGATGGCGACCTTTCGAGAAAAAGAAGGGTTAACTTTAGTACTAACAGAAGAAGTGGCGACTCAAGCGCAGTTAAGTTTCGATGGTGTGTTTAGCTTGATTACTTTGTCTGTACACTCAAGCCTTGAAGCGGTTGGGTTAACCGCTGCTTTCGCCACAAAGCTTGGTTCATACGGTATTAGCGCCAACGTGATTGCTGGCTATTACCATGACCATATCTTCGTTCAGAAAGACAAAGCTGAAGCCGCAATGAGCGCGCTTAGAGAGTTTTCAGAAGCCGAATAACTCGATCAGTTTGCTCGTTCACGTATGAAGTTGACTAACAGCTTAGTTAGATGTGTGTGATAACTCATCGAACGGTAATTAATATATATCGTCAGGGGCGCTAATTGGTCATCTAAGTACTGTTCAACCAATGTGCCCCGCTCTATTTCCTCACGACAAAACTCTCTTGGTAAAGCAACAAAACCAAGCCCGCGGATCGCAGCGGCTTTCGCGATAAACCCACCATCGACATTAATATTTGACTTGATATCCAAGCCCTTCGAGTCGTCTTTTGTCCTGCTAAAGACCCAAGGGTTGCCGCCAAAAGCTTTATAGCTAGAGATACATGGCAACGCTCTTAACTCTTCAATTTTACTTGGAGAACCGTGTTCCACCAAACAAGTTGGAGAAGCCAAAACAGCACTCTCCCATTGGCATAAAGGACGAGAAATCCAATCCCTATCATCCAGCGATCCTCGCTCAAAGCTAATCACGATATCTGGGTCACTGTTGAGTGCGCTTTCGATGGACGTACTGTGTTCACAGAACAGAGATATATTGGGATAGTCGACCACAAAATCAGCAAGAACATCGCCAATGAACGGAACGTCTGGCGTGCTTAAGCGAATACTTCCTTTTACTGATTCAGTTGAAATGGTGAGGCTTTGCAACGTCTGACTCAGGCGACGAAGCGGCTCTCTTATCTCGTTATACAGAATCTCGCCCGCTGAGGTTGGCGTAACCTTGCGGGTAGTCCGATAAAACAGTTTATTGCCAATCTCATTTTCAAGTTGTTGAACATGACGACTTACCGTAGAGCTCGGAATTAACAAGCGCTCCGAAGCCTTGATGAAGCTGTTCTGTTCATACACACAAAGGAATGAGTTTAACCAAGCGTTATCGATCCTTTCCAATCTTATTATCCCAAAACTACCAATACTGAATCTAATATTAGCCTATTTATCAGGATTATCTATCGCGATAAGGTTCAAAAAAACGATGTGAGTTAAGAGTGATGAAAACTAAAAACCAGACAATCTTCAAACGCGATGGGTATCAACTTAAAGCCGAACAACACGGCGAAGGACCAAATTTATTGATTATTGGTAGTGTTGATTACTACAAGCGAGTAATACCGAAAGCGCTACACGACCACTTTACCTGCCTATATCTAGACCATCGTGGGTTTGCTTTAACGGGAAAAGATAACCAGACAATTAATTTAGATATTATCTCTGACGATATTGAAGCTATCTGCGAGAGTTTTAATATACGAAAAGCCTTTGTTCTTGGTCATTCAGGGCATGCTTACATGGCGCTTCACTTCGCCAGTTCTTCCAATATTCGTATTGAGAAGGTTATGATTTTTGGAGCATCACCAAGCTTATCTGAAGAGATGAAAGCCAAACAGTTTTCACACTGGGAAAGTCATGCGTCAGGTGAACGAAAGCGCCTATTTAAACAAAACATTGGAAAGCTCGAACACGACATAAACAAAGAACCACATAAAAAGTTTGTCCATCTATGTAATCGATCAAGCCCTATGCGCTGGGCAGATCCTAGCTTTAATGAACTTCCCCTTTGGGAACGAGTACACACCAACACAACAGTACTTGACGCACTATGGGGGGATATTTTTAACAGTATAGATGTAGCGACTCTGCCTATGGTCAATCAGCTAGAAGTTATTGTTGCTATTGGCGAACTCGATTTCAGTATCGCACCTTTGAGCACTTGGCTGGATTTAGGAGGGGCGTTTAAATCATTAGAACTCATTGAGCTTGAAGGCGTGTCACATACCCCAATGCTTGAATCGCCAGTCAGTTTTATTGAACTGATGTGCCATCATCTACTCGATTAATTCAGTGACTTATCTTGTTCTACCGTCTAACAATTGCCACAAAAAAAGCGACGTAATCTACGTCGCTTTGGCTTATTGCTTACTGTTCATTCACTGATCAGGCATCAGAGAACAAGACCGTTAAGCAAGCTTAAAAGTCGCCACTTTGTCACTTAAACCAGCGGCTTGGCTCTTAAGTTCGTTCGACTCAGTTAAGCTGTCCTGCGCGCCCACAACTAAGTGGTCAGTGACATCTTTAATGGTCGTCACGTTCTGGGTAATTTCACCAGTCACGTGTGTTTGCTCTTCAGCAGCCGTGGCGATTTGAGTCGCCATATCGCTAATCAAAGCAACTGCCGTATTGATCTCTTCAAGCGCATGCGAAGCTCTGTCGGCATCTTCTACTGAATGTATTGCCAGTTTAGAACTACTTTCCATCAGCTCAACGGCTTGGGTCGTTGTGCGCTGTAGGATATCAATCGTTGATTTGATCTCTTCTGTTGAAGAGTGAGTACGCTGCGAAAGCACACGTACTTCATCAGCAACCACAGCAAAGCCACGACCTTGTTCGCCAGCACGAGCAGCTTCAATCGCTGCATTCAAAGCAAGTAAGTTAGTTTGCTCTGCAATGCCTTGGATTGTCGCTAATACTGTTGAGATCTCTTGAGCGTGCTTGTTTAGCTCGCTGATCACGTTGCCCGCTTCGTTCACTTCATTGGCCAAGTTATTGATTGAGCCTTTAGTGTCGACAACCAGAGCGTGACCACTGTTAGTGCTTGTCGCTGAGTCTTGTGCAGCTTTCGCTGTTTGCTCGGCATGTGATGCAATCTCTTGAGTTGCACAGGCCATTTCAGTTACCGCCGTCGCGACCATAGTGATTTCTTGCTGCTGGTGGTTTAGCTCATCCACAGAGCGGTTCGCACGCTGAGCACTTTGCTCTGACTGACTGTTGAGCTGCTCTGATTGTCCGCGGATATGACCTATCAACTGCTGTAAGCTGCCGACAAACGTATTGAAGTTCTGAGCAAGCTCGCCCACTTCATCTTGATTATCAACATGAATGCGTTGAGTTAAGTCACCACTGCCGTTCACAATTTGCGCCAGAGCTTGAGACACATGATTCAGTGGACGGAATAGAATGGTACAAAGCAAATTAAATAGTACCGTACAAACCACCACTACTAGCAATGTCACCAACACTTGACCGATAACAGCGTCAAAGAGTGGCGCCACTAAAGAGTCATGATTCACTACGCTAATCGTAATTAGATTGGTTCCATCAATTGCACGCGCATACAGCACATAGTCAGTACCGTTCAACTCAATAGAGATGTCCTTACCGCTTACCAACGCCTTTTGCACATCTGAAAAGTTCAAACCAAGTGAGCTGATATCTTTGTTCAGTAGCTTAGTGTCTGCGTGCGTGTAAACCGTGCCCTTGTTGGTCGCGATAAACATGTAACCTTCACCTGGAAGAATTACTTGCTCAAGGCTATTTAGAATATCGGTTATTTCAACATCCGCGCCCAATACGACCTGTTGGCCATGCAGTTGCATTGCGGTGCCTAGTGACACTACATTCGCTCCCGTTGCAGCCGCAACCGTAGGGTTGTCCATGAAAACCTTACTTGGATTAGCAACCGCATTGGTATACCAGCCCCACAAACGAGGATCATCATTACCCGGTGGTAACACTACCCCATTGGCATTTTCTTGTGAGCCATCAGGATACGCTAAGAAGACATTATCAAAAGAGCCAGAATCGCGAACCTGTTTCAGGTGAGTAACCAAACTCTCCTTTTGAGACTCTTGAGACAGAGAAGTAAGCGCACGCTCTTTGGATAAGATCCAATCCGATACGTATTGATTGTATGAAGCCGATGCACCTTCTAAACGCTGTTCAACTTCTGTATCCAAACGCTGCAATGAAGCACGGAATGACAGTGCTTCAACCAAAATCCCCCCCAGGATGATGGCCAGACTGGCAGAAATCGCCAGCTTATTCTTAAGTGAGAGTTTCTTTAACATAGGAAACCTATAATTTTTGTATAAATAGCGCTGGAAACAGGACCGTTCCCACGCTGAAAGCAAGCTGATATATTTTACACATTAAAATAAATTATAAAATGCCCTAAGATATTGTATTTAAGGTATATGTGAGCCGAAAGATAGATCCAGATCAAACCAAAAGGTCGAACATCATACGCTAAGGCTCCCATATTAATTCATCAGTCTCATGTGATTGGTAAATGCCGCGCGTATCGCTTCAACATCAATCACAGCCCCACACAAAAGATCTCGTCGTTACGAGACCTTTTAATTCCTATCTATAGAGACGTGACTTACGCAATTCATGTTCACTTTTAAAGAAATGAATTTACATATTTCTAAACAGCCGCTAACGGTTTTCGGCGAGCTTTTGATTGATAAACAGTGCAGATAATATGATAACCAACGCTAACCATGTTGTGGGGTGTACAGGCTCATTCGCAAGTAATACTCCAATAAACACACCCACAGAGGGTACAAGATAGTTAGTCATTGAAGTAAATACCGGCCCGGCGTTTTGTATACTCATCATATAAAGATAATAAACCACACCCGCACACATCACTCCTAAGTAAACCAACGAAAACACTGATGTAGCGGTAGGCTTAACGCTAAAGATTGGCGAAGTCAAAGCCGCAATCAACATCAGTTGAATGCTCGCCATACAAAGTACATTTCGCGCGACAATCAATGGATGTTCATCTCGAACACGGTTCAGTAACAAAAGCGCTATTGCGAAACTCACGGCCGCAACAACTATGCCGGCTGCGCTCAATAAATCTATATTGCCAGTATTCGACAACATTTCTGGGGAGAATAAGACCAATAACCCGCTAAAGCCGACGATGACACTTACAGCGTTTCCCTTAGTTATTCTTACTCCTTTTATAAATACAGGTGATAGCAATAACGCATAAAAAGGCAGTGTGCCCATCAATATCGCCGTAATTGAACTAGATAAGTTCTGCTGTGCCCAAGGCACAAGAACAAAAGGGATCGCAGCTTCTAATAGCCCTATAAGAGCAAAAAGCCCCCACTGATTGCTAATGCTTTTAACTCTTATAAGTTTACATATAACAATAAGTGTCATCGCACCTAGTACAGCTCGAAGTGTCCCTACCCAGACTGGAGAGAACCCTTGAATTGAAATTTCTTGGAAAATAAATTGGGAACCCCAAATCAGCCCAATAGCGATTAACGTTAAATAATTTTTTAGCATGTTTAATATTGTCCGGAGAATTTACGCTGATAAAAAGTAAAAATGGTATGTACTGACAGTTTTGTCTTATTGATTACGACAACTAGGAGTCTGTGATTTAAAAGCTATAGCATCGACTTCAATTAGCATTCCATCTAACGCGAGTTTCGGAACTGGGATCAGTGTGCTCGCGGGTAAGCGCTCTTCAGCCCAACATTTAAGCATTTCTTCGCCCCAGATATGAAGTTTATCTGAATCATGATCAACAATCAGGACGGTAATCTTAGCTACATCATCAAAACCTAAGTCATGTGCCCGTAACGCAACATCAAGATTAGATAAAACAACCTTAACCTGACGACGAAAATCTATGTCTAATTCATGTTCCAGTCCTTCACCACCGCTTTGCCCTGAAATAAAAACAAACTCTCCGTTCGCGGAGGTCTTCACCGTATGGCAAAAACCAAAAGGAGTTGGGTTAAAAAGTTTTTCAGGATTATAAAATTTCAATCTTTTACGTGACATTCTGTTGCCCTATTAAGCTGTGTTTTTAACGTTAAGGAGTGTAAAACTTCAACCTAACTTTAAGTCAACAAACAATTTTCATTAAATCAGTTACCTATGGAGGTAACCTAGCGTTTACCCTATGATTCGAATAATCTTATAAGTCGTTATGTCCATAGAGTTTGCTTATGTCTCGAAGCCAACGCCTCTTTGATTTGCTTCAATTATTGCGCTGTCACAAATATCCCGTGCCTGCCGCTCACCTTGCTCAAGAACTGAATGTCAGTACACGTACCATCTATCGTGATATTGCAACACTACAAGCACAAGGCGCGGAAATCGATGGCGAAGCTGGTGTGGGCTACCTGCTCAAACCTACCTTTACTCTGCCACCAATGATGTTCTCCTCGGAAGAGCTAGAAGCGTTGCGACTCGGTGCGGAATGGATCGCTAAGCAAGCTAATGGAGAATTTAGTGAGTCGGCTAGAAATGCGATTGCCAAGATCTCGGCCGTGCTCCCTTCTGACCATCAAGCTAGGCGCAGTGAAGATATCATTCGTGTTGCTTCAATCATTGAGGTTACAGACTTAAGTTTTGAACTGTCGGAGATAAAGCGAGCGATCAAGCAGCAAAACAAAGCTCAAATTCACTACACAGACGCCAAGGCAAAAGTCAGTTCTAGGGTCGTATGGCCAATGCTGATCGGCGTATTTGAAAACTATTATGTGCTGGTCGCTTGGTGTGAAACACGCAGTGCCTATCGAAACTTCAGGCTCGATAGAATTAGCAAATGGGCCAAACTGGAAGAAAAATATTCGAAGTCACGGAATAGCTTACTCAAAGAGTGGCAAAGCATGGAAGGAATTACAGACAAAGTGATTCGCTACTGACAAAAACTGTCACTAGTTAGGGATATATTCCTGTTGTCCAAAGAAGCACCACACCAGATAACCTAACTAGGAGCAGCTATGTTTACTATCGATTCACTTGTCCTTTATGTCACTGACATTCACAGCAGCATGGATTTTTATTCCAAAGCCTTTGACTGTGAGCCAACACTGCTATCACCAACGTTTGCTGCCATAACTTTTGCAAGCAACGTAAAGATCACCCTCAAGCAATCTGATGCTTTAACACCAGTAAGCAAAGTAACTGGCGGCGGCACTGAACTATCCATGCCAGTAACAGATAAACATACTCTAGAAAACCTTTATAAAGAATGGAGCGAGAAAGGAATACAATTTGAACAAGCGCCTGAAGAGTCCGTGTTTGGTATCAACTTTGTCGCAGTTGACCCAGACGGCCACCGCATTCGAATCTTCGCCTAAATGAAAAGAGCGAGCGACACTCCTGTTGCTTGCTCATCTCATCCGCCAAAAAGAACTAACCGAAGTCTATGGTCAGTAACAATCGAGCTTCTTCAGATGAAGTGACAGGTGAACGGTGGACAAGGCCTCTGTTTTCATTACCGCTCCAACGCTCTCCTTTCAATAACGCAACATCACCGGCGGCCATCTGTTGGATATCAGATTGATTATTGTATAGGCCGGATGCTGAATCTGGCTGACCATTACTTCCACGACCGAGTTTAGAACGGTCAACCGCATCGTTCTCTAGCCACTGAGTCGCAATGCCATGATAGGTTGTCACTAACCGGCAAGGTACTTGGTCAAAATGAAAGCGAGGACACATTGCCTTGTTCAGTACAGCCAAGCGGAGACCAACTTCTTCAAGCTCAAACAAGCAACAGAACATGTCCACCAGCTCAGCCATATTTTCTAGCAGGACTTTTGAAGCCGTTCCGTCTGTAGCGAATTCCAATTTGTCGAAAGCGTTTGCAGGTGACACGCTAACAGACTTACTAAAATTTGGGTTAGCCGCAATAAATTCATTGATTTCAGACGCTAAGCTCTCATCAAAGTTACGCTGCCATATCGCGACATTGATATCATCTTGGTAAATGTCAGCCAACACTGTCGGGGATGAAGCTGCACTAGAAGATGGATTTCGGCCCTTCTGCCATTTATGAGCTAGCGTTCCATCAATACTTGACGATTGATTACAACTCGTTGTCAAAGGTTCAGCTAAAACGGCATTCATTATCTCATCTCCTTGCTGCGCGCTCGTATTCTCTAGAGGCAATATCTCTGTTTGCCAAAACAACAAACCAAGGAGATGTTATAACATAACAGTATATATTCAAACAACTCAAGAGATCATGGTTCCATACGTACCAATATGACATGTGTGCCCCCTACCGAATTTAGTGCATGAGTAAGGTGTTGAGCTGAGCTTGCCCCTATACTTTTCAAAGTTGTTCAGAATACGAACAGCGCTATTTGTTCAACTGGCAATCCATTATGTGGTGACAACTTATGAAAAAACTACTTACAACGACCGGGCTTCTTTGCACCGCCATATCAGCGCAGTCTTTTGCAGAAAGCGGCTACACATTAGATCCGAAGCTGTCGAATGTGACATTCGCAACCATTAAGAAGCAGTTCGTTGTTGAACCCGCTTCCATCAAGCCTTCGTCCGGTGGGCTTACCGAAGATGGGAAATTTTCAATCGTATTGGACATGATGAGTATTAGCACAGGAGTGTCTATTCGTGATCAAAGGCTAAACGAGCTGTATTTTGAATCTATGAACTTTCCTGAGGTTGAGATCTCAGGGTCCGTTGAGCCTTCGCTGTTAACAGGTGAACCAAATAATACGACGATAGCAGCGGAAGTCACTCTGCACGGCGTGACCAAAAACATCGACTTCCCTGTTATGGTCGTACCCTCTGACGGTTTTGTCATGGTGAATTCAACATCCACGGTCATCGTCAATGGCGCAGATTTTGGTATTTCGACCGACAACTTAAACAAACTTTCAGCAACGGTAGGCGGATTAGCGCTTTCCGATAAGGTGCCACTCAACTTCAACTTAATGTTCGATAAATAAAGGTCGATTACAGAGTGAGTTAACACGAGCCCTAACACTCATCAGGTAATCACAACGTTACCTGATGAGTGGGCGTAACTCCAAACCTCACACACTCCCCCTCGAACGTTCAATCTACCACTCGGAAGCGGCGTTAATGTCGTCGGTGTCACATGTCGTTACATAGCATGACCCCTTTAGGCTTTACATCTCAGTCGAGGTAAACAACAATCACTGAGAATAAATCCATAACACAATGTATTTAGATATTATGAGTAACACTGAAAACAAAAAATCGAGTCCTCTTTTTGAAGTCGTATTTAACGTCCTTCTTCCATCATTTATCCTAATGAAGTTCAGCGGAGAAGAGCACCTCGGAACTGGCTTAGCACTGCTTGTCGCACTCGCCTTCCCTATTGCTTACGGTGGCATGGAGTTAATCCGCAACAAGAAATTTAACTTCATCGCTGCACTTGGCTTTGTCAGCGTGTTACTAACTGGTGGTATTGGTTTCTTCGAACTAGACACGCGTTGGTTAGCTCTAAAAGAAGCCTTAATCCCTGGCTTAATTGGCCTAGCGGTACTTGGCTCTACCTTTACTCGCTACCCATTCATCCAAAAAGTGATTTTCACGCCTGCATTGCTGAACATTGCTCTAATTGAAGAGCGTTTAAAGCAATTCGGAAACCAAGCTAAGTTTGATCGTTGCCTAATGACGTCTAACTACATGTTCGCTAGCACGTTCGCATTCTCTTCCGCGATGAACTATTTCCTGGCGACTTGGATTGTTACTAGCCCTGCTGGTACAGCAGCGTTCAATGAAGAACTCGGTAAATTGACTCTATATAGCTACCCTGCGATTGCGATTCCAAGCTTACTAATGATGTTAGGTATTTTTTACTACATCTGGCGCCAAGTTCGTGACATGACCTCACTAGAGACAGAGCAAATTTTCGTCACCAATAAATAAGCTCACTCAGAGCAGCTCAACCTGAATACCTTAAGCCCAGCAATTCGCTGGGCTTTGCTTTATCTATCATCAAGTAAAACGAATAACTCAGGTTGCAGATAATTGGCACGATGATGACTCACCCATTCCCTCAAACTCTAAAATTCCTGATAGCTCTTTTACTATTCGTATTTAAAACGCTAAAAATCAACAACTTGTATTAGGCTTTTAATTGATGGTTTTCTGAACGATCTTGTTGGTTACTTAACAAAGCCCTACCCAATCACTGACAATATCGTACTTGGTGTTGATAAGATCACTCAAGCTAGGTGCCAAAGGTAGACACCAGCCTTACTCACTAAGGAATCAAGAATATGAACAAATCTCAATTAGTTGAACACATCGCTACATCTGCAGACATTTCAAAAGAACAAGCGGGTAACGCGCTAAATGCACTTGTAGAAGGTATTTCAACAACGCTTGCTAACGGTGATGAAGTAGCGATCCTTGGATTTGGTAGCTTCAAAGTAAACACTCGTGCCGCTCGCACGGGTCGTAACCCACGTACAGGCGAAGAAATTCAAATCGCTGCATCTAAAACACCAGCATTCAAAGCCAGTAAAGCGCTAAAAGAGTCGTGCAACCTTTAAGCTAGCGCCCTAAAACGCAGAACTATAAGGAAAATGACGATGACTACGCCAAAGGAAAAAGCCAAAAGCAGTCGCGTTAAAAAAGCAGGTAAATCAACAGAAAACCAAGCACCTAAAACTCGACAACGTATTGAAGAGCTTCTAGAAGAGCGTGAACTGGCCAAACTGTTAGAGCTTTAATTTAGCCCTGCGTTGATAACAAGCGATAGATAAACAATGCCACTGCATCTTTGCAGTGGCATTTTTGTTTAACCAGCAAGTACCCGTGAACTAGCCGTTTCTATCTGCGCAAAATACACACACTAAGTAATTGTTCCGATTACATTGTCATACATACCCATACATACCTAAATTTCACTTTTCATTATCATCGCAGCCTTGATGTTTATGAGTGTAAAGAACGTAAAACCCAACGCGGATGTGTTCGGGGGATGCTTCTTCTTTTGAGGTGATTATGAATGTAGTTCGTATGGGAATTGACGCTAATGTCCATAAAAACAAGGGCAAGTACAAAGCGATAGCTAAGTTTACAATTCGAGCATTGTTTTATTACTCAGATACGAAAAGAATGAATGAGAATTTCAACTCTGATGAGAGAAAACTCTTATTTAAAAAGCAACCGAATTTCCTATCTAAGTTTGTCACACCCTACCTATGTAATGGCTTTAGCAAAAAGCAGAAAATTGAAATTTTATCAAAGCATTACGACTGGTTTGAAAATACGTTCAACACTCCAGCTCGACACAATATTTACAACGAAAGAATCAACCTTTTAGAGCTAGAAATTGGTGAACAAACTTACTTACTGAATCTCAGTTTTGAGCGCAATTCAAGAAAAGAAGGCGAGCTCACGCTGTCGCTGACTGATTCACAATTGAATAAGATGTACACCCTGTCATTCTCTGTCTTCAACAATGATATCTACATCGGTGGTGTTCAAGGGGGTGCCAATGATAACGGGTTCAGCCGAGCGTTTACCAAAGCGTTGCACGGCTTAAGACCTAAGTCATTTATCGTTGAAACACTAAGACTAATGGCCTCCGACCTGGGTATAACCCACATTTACGCAGTCAACGAAGCGAGCCATGTGTCAAACTCATTCCGCTATGGAAAGAAAAGCAAAGACATCAACCTAAAATATGATGAGCTTTGGGAAGAGCATAACGGAGCACAACATAACAAGTGCTTTTACGTGTTGCCTTTACGCGCAACAAGAAAGGATCTTGAGCCGCTTAAACGCCAAAAACGAAAGCTATACCGCCAACGTTACGCTTGGCTGGACCAATATGAAGAAGATCTCAGAGCCGCTATTAACCCTCACCTACAGGCTCCTATCACCTTGACGGTTGAGCTAGCCAAAGCAAGCTAATGAGTTGAGGTTAACATCGCCAACCGAAAGGTTTTCGCACCAATGACAAGCTTTTATAGGTTCTTATTCGTATGAGTCTATAAACGCTTCGATCAAGCACAGTTCCTACACCTAACTACTCCCACTTCCAAAAACGGAATTTTAGCTTACCGGCTATAGGCTGATATCGCGTTGACGATGCTGTTTGAGAAGCGCATGCTTTTATTTCGAGCAGAGTCGTTCTTGGCCGTTTTGATAAGCGAACCGATAAGAAAGTGCTCTGTGTAACGTGTCTAATTGAGTGGCGAGTCAGATGAATAAAGTTGTTATGTTTGTAATGGGGATGCTTTTTACCAGCCGTTTGTTTGCCAGTATCGCCCCCCATATTAAGCAATTAGAGCATGATGCGCCTATCCTACTCCGCTCTGCATTGATCGTTTTTGTAGCCGCTTATGTCATTTAGACAGGTGTTAAACATTACAAAAAACGCAAAACCTCAGCGCTGGAATCAGAGCAGACTAACAGCTAATACCTCACGCTATGCATCGTTGTCTCGGTTAGTTGTCTGCAAAATACTCGACTAAGATTTTACGCCACTTGCGAGACTCTCGAATTTGCAACAGAGCGCGGTTAATCTCTTCTTCGTAAGGGTTATTTTCCGTAATGATAAAACCGTAGTTCTGTTTCTCTAGCTGATACGGTAACACCTCTAAACCTTCAAATTGGCCACTCATTCTGCCATTCCCAATCATATATTTAAGCACTACATCATCCGCTACAATGGCGTCGACTTCTCCTTCTTCTAGAGCAGCCAAAAGCCTTGGCATATCAACATAGTTCTCATGTCTGATACCAAAGCTGGTCAATAGCAGAGAGGATGTCGTCGCGACCTTGGCGCCTACTTTGACATTCGCTAGATCATTAATACCTTTGATCTGAGAAGATCCTTGGCTGAGTGTAAGTTTACTCGCTAACACAGCAGTAATACTGGCAATGAAAAGCATACTGAATACGCCAATAAACACCGTAGCAATCCGCCCCGTTAAACTCTTAAATTCAAAGTAATTAAATGGGCCTCGAGTAATGAAAAGTAAACCAAGGATAAAGCTCTCTAGCCAGCGTCCAGTTCGGCTTTTCATCGAATAGAGCTTCTGGTTTTCACCGTGTTCAAGCATATAGAAAAATGCGCCGATGACACCTGCGATAAATACAACCACACCGATGATCAACCACAAGGCTGGGTTGAAGAATATCGAGTGTAAAGTTTCAAGATAGCCTTTCTTTTTGACTGCGATAGCAAGGTGCGTTTCGTAAAATGAATGGGAAAAATCAGCAAAAATCTCTCGCTCTGGAGTGATTGAAATGCAAGACACACCTATGTCTATTTGTTCCGATTCAATAGCGCTAAGCAACTCATCGAGTGGATGGTTTTCTATCGTAAACTCAACATCCATATCCCTGGCGATCTTTTCCCACAGCTCAATACTGAGGCCATCCCACTCATTATCCATCGAACCAATAACAAAAGGAGGACAAGGGTAAACGCCAACTTTAAGTGGTGCTGATGAAGTCATTGAGCTAAAGAAAGGGAGAAGTAAGAGAGAAAAAACGGCACAAAATCTAAGTGCCAATTTGAAGAAATTTTGCATCAGCAGCCCTCCAGAATGGGCAGCGATGGATTGAATCGAAGATGAAGGCTCATCAACTGAAAACGCACAAGTGAGATCAGAAGTGAAGATATTTTATGATGAGTTCAGTGCTGCCCTAGCTTTAAAAGTTGTTACTTTAACTATAGAGAACCCTATTTATTCTGCAAAACATTGGAGCTCGGCCTAATACATAAACTGACTTTGTATCGATGAACCTTTCAGACCGCTAAGATAAAAGAAACACTATCCTAGGGCACTTCAAAACGTGCACTTACCGCTAGGTGGTCAGATAAATCCCACACACCCCACATATCATCGTCAAAACTGCGTAACACTTCAATTTTGCTGGAACTCGCCATCACGCTGCCATTATTTGAATACAACAGATAGTCCAATCGTTCTTGGGCTGATTGATCACTATCGGATAGGTTTTGATTCACAAGCGGATCGTAACTATAGGTCAATGCCCCCTTTAAAGAAGGCTCTTGCAAATCCAATACTCTTAGCATTTGAGTGAAATCGAGCGGAAACTTGTGCTTGGCGATATTGAAATCACCACCGAAGATAACAGGCTCGTCCTCCGGTAAACCTAACCGTTCCACAAAGGCGAGTATTTCACCGACCTGCAGCATTCGTATATTTCGATGTTCGCGGGAATTCCAAGAGCCAAGATGCAGGTTAAACAGATGATAAGGGCGGCTATCTTTTATTATCTTGGTATAGAGAACACCTTTATCTGCCGCACAATCGGTTCCCCGACAGTTATCAAAGACATGTTGTGCCTGTTCAACAATGGGATATTTACTATAAGTAATAACACCGCCATCGTAGGTATTACTGCCACCACCATCGAGTTTATGACTGACATACTGAAAATGGCGCTGCATGTCCGCATTTAAACGTAGTTCATTTTCTCGCCTGAACACCTCCTGCATAAAAACCACGTCATGATTCTTGACCGCTTCAGCTATTCGTATGTCTCTATCATTCATATGCTCTCCAATATAAGGGAGCAGCCATACGTTGTAAGTCAGTATATTGATGCTATTCGCATCAGATGATGGAGCCGTTGGTTCTTCACTTATAACAAACGTTATATCATCATATCCACCGGTGTAATCAGCCTTATAATAGTATCGGTACCCCCCTTTATTGTTCCCGTGAATCGCTCGATCACTGTATAAGTCACCGATATGTGTGGTTTCAGGATCGACAAGGGTAAAAGACATATCTGACCCCCACGCTGTTCCTTTTAGCCTAACGATTGGAGTGAGATATTCGTAGCCTAAAAATATAAAAAAGTAGTATTCTTTGCCTGCTTTTATGCCACCATATCGACTCAGGTTAGCAACCTCAGCATAGCTATAAGGCCTGATATGGTTGACGCCGGTTGAGGTGATAACTTGCTCATCTCCGGATATAAATAGGCTAAGATCCTCACGGGTGTTATTCAAAATACGTATGTTCGTCTCTGCTTTGATAACGCTACAGAAAAACAACAAACATAATAATGTCGCACTTATCAATTTGGTGATCATCACTTCAGGCACTCTTTTGTTTGTCGCACTCCAAAAATTATTAGAGCTTAGTTTCATATCGAATACAAAATAGAGATAACGCAACACTGAGTAATTTGATGACTTTGAGTATGGGAGGCTCATAAAAAATAATGATCGACACTTGCTGTACATTATTACAAGTGAATTGATGATTTACACAAATTTGATGTGAACAGCATAACTGATTGTTATAGTATAACATTACATCAATTAACTATTATGTCCCATGAAACCGCTATTTAGTCTAATCAAGGTGCTCAGGTGCCTCTCCTCACGATATTTATGTCGTTTCCCAACGCGATTACGCTCTGTTAAGCATTTACCTCTTTGGTTAGCGATGCTGACTTTTGCTCCGAACCTGCATGCACACCCCCACTCTTGGATCGAAATGAAAACTCATATAGAGGGTGAGAATGGCATGATCACCGGTTTTTCAATGGAGTGGTCTTTTGACGCAATGACCTCTATTTATATGCTGGATGGCGAAGACGTTTCTCCAGAAAAAGAGGAAGAGACGCTCAAGAACCTTGCGGCCTCAGTGATCGAAAACATGATGTATGAACATTACTTTACTTATTTCTACGATGGTGAGGAGCCAATTAAATATCAGGTTGCTGAACATGCCAAATTCGAGCGTGATAAAGCCAAAATGGTTCTCACGTTCGACCTACCACTTTCAAAGCCAAAGCCAGTAACACGTGATTCGCTTCGTATGTTGATTTTTGATCCGAGCTATTTTGTCGATATGTCGTGGATCGCTAATGACGATGTGACGTTATCTCCAGAGCTCGCAAGACAATGTAAGTTAGAAATTATCGAGCCGAACCCAACGCCTGAGCAAATGAGTTATGCGATGTCTTTACCTGCCGATGCCGACCCAGACAACACATTAGGTCAGCTATTCACTCAGTCGGTCGAGCTTCATTGTGCAGCGATTCCTGGTTCTTAACCAAGGCGTTTTATTTTTACGATTAGGCGTTTCGACAATTAAGCGTCTGTGCTCGTTCAGTCTCTCTAATCATCAAGAAAAAGATTTCTGATAAAGGTGCATTTAATGCAGAAAAATCAAATTCAAACAAAATACTACCTTACAGGTGTCCTTGCCTTAACACTCGTTGCCGTCGGTGCATACCAACTGTGGGTGATGTGGCCATCATTGGTGATATCCAGCATTCAATGGCAAAGAGAAGTTAATTCAGAGCTTGCCGACCTCCTCTATGATGCGAAGTCTAACCCTTGGGGCGCAGGTAGCTACCTTATCGGGGTCAGCTTTATCTACGGCATGCTTCACTCACTTGGACCAGGACACGGCAAAGTCATCGTCTCAACATACTTAGCTACTCACCCAACAAAAGCAAAAGCCAGTTTAGTGCTAACGGTTGTTTCTGCATTTTTACAAGCATTAGTCGCAATATTATTAGTAAGCGTGTTGCTATCGGGCTTTAGCGCTTCTATGCGAATGGTGAATGACAAAGCCAATATGTTTGTCTCGTTGAGTTTCGCGTTAGTCGCGGTAGTGGGTGCATTGATCTGTTGGAAGGCTCTTAAAAACATCTACACCACAATGCGTACACCAAAATTGAAAGTGAAAGCGATTACCACCTTAGCTGCCGATACGTCTTCGCCAATTTCAGTCCAATCATCAATGGCCCTTCGCTCATCAGTACCTGCTGGTTCAATGATGTTGAAGCCATATAACGCATTACAAAGTGCTGAACACGCTCACACAGATCATTCTCAAACGGATTGTGGATGCGGCCACCAGCATGTTGCCGATGCAGACGCTATAAACAAAGCTTCAACACTTCGTGAATATGCAGGAATCATCGTTACGATTGGCGTAAGGCCATGTACAGGTGCGATTATGGTTCTGCTTTTCGCAAACATGGTTGGCTTATATTGGATGGGCGTTGTCAGTGCCTTTGCCATGGCGATAGGTACCGCGTTCACAACCTCGACGATTGCAATCATGACACTAACAGGCAAAAACTTGGTAAAACGCTATTTGGCTGCAGGTAACAAGAATAACAGTGCGTCACTGAAAGCTGCAGGTCATTACTTACAACTGTTTGGTGGTGTTTTACTTGTCTTAATTGGCTTGTTGCTAATGAGTGGACAAGAGAGCGGTATGTCGCCGGTGTTTACTATGTAACTGTAGGGACGCTCTAACACTGCTAGAAACTACATAACACTTCCCCAGACTAAAGACCTCTTAGCCAGAGGTCTTTTTACTTCGCTGACATAAACACCCTTTAATTTTTTTCAAACGTTGCATAGCTAATAGTATGAATTCCGTTTTCATTATCATCGACTTACAAAACAGAGCCAAAATCTCTAAATAAAAGCGGTGAGAAGCGATACAATAATCAAGTTGCGAAATTGCTGCGTGGGACACCTGCCCACTGAAAGTCCATTTACAGAGAACCTTAAAGTAGTCATACATGTCTAAAGATTCCGGTTTCACCACAGAGTACACCCTCGACAAAGCTTTCTTTGCTGAGTGCTATGACCAAACGAGCGTCCCGACTCAATTCCCAAAAGCGTATTTGAAGGCGTTTTTGTTTCTTCTTTTTGGTTGGGTTCTACTTGAGTTTGAACTATTACCGAGCGGCTACGTTGGTTGGTTCTTCATTGTATTGAGTGTTATCGAAGCGTTCAGCGTATATTGCAAACGAACCTGGTGGTTGTGGCGACAAAGAATCAGCTCTGGCGCTGGCAGCAAAGTGGTATTTAAAGGTGATTTAGATGGCGTGAGTTACAAAAACTATAAGACCACCAACACGATCAAGTGGAACCAGATCGACGAGCTTGAGGAGACTGACCTTGGCTTTATCATTCATATTGGGAAGCAACGCCAATACGTGAGCAAATCGTGCCTAAGTGATGACGCGATTACTTTCATGGTTGAGCAACATAAAGCATCAAAAGCTAACTAACATAAGTGTATTAAGACCTCTCAGAGTTGAGGTCTTAATATTTTCTAGCCTTACAAAACAGATTCCTACCGCACTCAGCTTAACCCAATGTTCTAATTCTTAAAAACCCCATGTACAGCTCTACTGCCTGTTTTTAGCGTGAGTTCATCTAGATGATTCAGCACCGCTTATACCTATTGAATTGAACTCAAACTTTCCCCTGCTTTTTGCACAATTGCATCAAGTGCACCACACTTGAAATAATCAATTTTTGATTAATACTTGGCCTTGGGCACGCCCAATTTAAACAAAACAATTAAGAGAAGTTGAAATGTTTAAGCAGATGATATTAAGCATTGCCTTGATGGGACTCACAGCACCATTACACGCCGCTCAATTGGTCGATCTAGTTAATCCAGAGTTTCAGATACCCTGTAAAGATGGTCCCGATGATATGGTCACCGGAATGCCTGGCCTAATTTCTGAGCTGTCCGATGTAAAATGTACGACCTACGGTCAAATACTTACAGCGCCAGAAGGCTTCATATGGAAGATTGCTGGTACCCATAACGGAGCCATGAGCCTTTTGGCTCAAAACGACGTCGATGAGATCAACGAAGTTGGAAATAAAGCTTACTTTATCTCTATCGAGGGGAAGCAACTTAGTTATGATGAAATAGTGAATGTATTTGATACAAAACTAAGCGACGTTTTATTGCAAAAGACTAAAGAGCAGATCTTAGCTCAACAGGCAGAACTAATTGAAATAACGGCTATAAATAATAAAAATTTAACACAAAACGTTTATATATTCATGATAAAAAAATACACTTTGGGGTTTGTTTGCACACCAAAGTGTATCAAGTGGGCATTTACCATTGAGGATTCACCTCTATAGACGGCCGCCAAATAACCTTAATGTTAACAGTGATATATCGAAACTGTATAGTTAATATTTTCCGTAAGGGAAATAATCTAACCTAATGCTGATTATTCTATGAAGAGTTACTAACGTACACCACATATCTTTGCAGATAAAATAGGTAATATGTCTTTTTTCACTCACAATATGCTTAGTGTTGAACAATTATTTCTCAAAAATGAGAATGGACAACGTGGAATCAGCAGCAAATCTTAAGTGAAAGATTAAAATTATGCTTTATACTGATGTTTATGTATTCCTACTGAAACACTTGGGTACCCCAATCTCGTTAAATGCTCTTCTCTTTAAACAAAAAAGACTCAATTAACTAGGCCTTCTATGTTTGCAAATAAAAAAACTAGTTCAACATATCTAGTATGTCTTTCTTTTATTCCTTGTGTCTTGGCGCTGACTATTTTGTATCTCAGTTTTGGCCGTTCACTGGATGAGCAAGCAAATCAAAAAGCAATGAATATTGTTCAAGAAGTAGATGAGATTCTTGAGTTTGGTAAGCAGACTAACACGAGTGCTTTAAAGCTATTGCTAAACTCTAATGGCTGTGAAGATGAAGCCCTAGCCCTTAGACATCTGGTAGCATCCATACCTTACGTACGAAGTGCCAATCTAGCGAAAGACAATGTTATCTTCTGCACCTCTATTTGGGGTGAAGGCAATTCCAAATATGATCCTACCGCATACACTTCAGGACAATTACTGCTGCTTAATGGAAGTAAAGTTGATACTTCTCACCCTCTTATCGTGGTGAGGTCAACGTTGGATGATCACGCGGCATTAAGTGGGATTGATAGCCTTTACCTAAGAGAGTCGCTCACTTCAGGCAGCAAGTTGCGGTCATTTATTGCAGTCGGTGATAAGTGGCTTGATAGTAAAGAGTTGACCGTAAAGACAAACCCAGTAGAAAAACTCATTTCTTGGCATCAAGTATCATCAAAACAGTTTCCTTATAGCGCACATGCAGGTTTTGCTTACCCAAACATGCTGACGGCATTCTGGGCTAAAGATAAGCAATACATTGTAGCCATCATACTGCTGCAAACTCTGTTTGCCCTTTATCTTATATGGCTATCAAGGCGTCCCTCTAATCTATACCTCGAAATTGAACGTGCAATGGAGAGAAAAGAGTTTGTCCCATACGCTCAGCCGATTGTGAATAGTAAAACTCGTGCAATACAAGGCATAGAGATTCTATTGAGGTGGAAACACCCAGTACAAGGTATCGTGAGACCAGATCTGTTCATTCCTAAGGCTGAAACCTCTGGTCTTATTGTACCTATGACACACCAATTGATGCGGCTCACAGCTATGCAAATTAAGCCTTTCATAGACAAGCTACCTAGTGGTTTCCATGTGGGTATAAACATCTCACCCCAGCACTGTTCGAAAGGCACATTGCTAGAGGCGTGTCAGGAATTTATCGATATTATTGACTGTGACGACGTTACTCTAGTTCTAGAACTCACAGAAAGAGAAGCGCTAAACTACTGCGATTTAACCGATGATATTTTCGGGAAAATCAAAGCGCTCGGATGCAAGATAGCAATAGATGACTTTGGTACGGGTCACTCCTCTTTGGTTAACTTACAAAAAGTAGACCTCGACTACCTAAAGATTGACCAAACCTTTGTCCGAGACATTGGCGTTGACACAATCACAGGCCACCTACTTCAACACATGATCACCTTATCGCACGATTTATCTCTAGATGTCATCGCTGAAGGCGTCGAAACAGAGCAACAAGCAGATTATTTAAGAGAGCGAAGCGTCAACTACCTACAGGGCTTCTTGTTCGGTAAACCGATTCCACTTGAAGAGTTTTTGAAGAACCAAACAAGCCGTTGAAAATAGGCAAACAAAGCAAGCTGAGAGCATTTGTCTTTTGCTCTCAGCTTCTAAAAGATGCATCAACCTCTAAGTAACTCAATAAATCTCGCCGGGCTTCTTCCTGTCATCATCTTAAACATGTGAATAAATGATGATGGGGAGTCATAACCTAGCTCAGAGGAAATCCCGCTAACACTTTTACCCTTTAGCATTTCGTCAATAGCGACATGAACGACGAGCTGACTTTTCCATTGTCGATAACTCAAGTTAGTGTCAATACGTATAATTCTTGACAATGTGCTTTCTGAAACGTTTGAAAGCAATGCAAACTCTCGCTTGTCCATACTACATATTGACTTAATTCCTACCGAAGATATGCATTGAAGCACGCGTCTATCATGAGGCATAGGAGCGCTAGTAAACAGCCGTCTAGCGCTTTTCAGACGGTGAAAGACCAAATCAACGAGTAACTTTTGGCCACCCTCATCATTACTTGTTGGAGTTCTTTCCATCTCAATTAACAGCGATTTTAAGAAAGAATTGATCTCCACAAGCTGAGCTTTGACTGAGCAAAAATCAAAGATCTCTGAAGGCATGTAAAGGCTAACAAGTTCTACGTTGCTCAACGTTCCTACCGAATGTCTAACGCCAGCCGGAATCAATACTCCCTGCTGAGGAGACACAAGCATCCTCTCCTTGGATCTGTCTAAATACAAAAACAACGCACCTTCTTTCGCATAAAGCAACTGAACCCATGCATGGCTGTGTGCCTCAACATTTGCCCCTTTGGGAATTGAACGAGCGACCACTTTGCATTCGCTACACAAGTTTTCAAATGACTCTTTCGAAGGTGGGTAGGTTGAAATCATTGTTGATAAATATTCTCTATTCATTGACATATATTCGATACCGCCTCCATGAGTTGCTCAACTAATCTAGGCGCTACCGGAACCGAACTTGCATTACATTACCATATAAAACAATAAGATAAACACTCAACCTAATCACATTGACTCCTATCTTATTTGGGAAAACACCTAAATCAGAGTGGTTCCGGACTATTTGTCACTCAAACGAAAAACCGTTTAAAGGAAAATATTGTGAGTACACATACCTCAAAAACAAAAATCACAACCGCTAAGATAAAAAGCATGAAAGGAAAAGGGCGAATAGTGTCACTTACTGCCTATACAAAAAACATAACGCAACTAATGGATCCTTATGTCGATCTCATTATTGTTGGTGACTCGCTAGGCATGGTGGCTTATGGGTTTGACTCTACGTTACCAGTTACCATAGAAATGATGATTTCCCACGGTTCAGCCGTAGTCCGTGGCGCCGAAACATCTTGCGTAATAGTAGATATGCCCTTTGGCAGCTACCAGGAATCGAAAGAATTAGCGTATAAAAATGCAGCCGAAGTTATGGTCCAGACAGGAGCCCAAGGTATCAAAGTCGAAGGTGGCCCCGAAATGCTCGAAACAGTGGAGTTTCTAATTCAAAGAGGTATACCGGTAATGCCTCATATTGGTCTATGCCCTCAATACGCCAACGTATTAGGTGGTTTTAAGGTTCAAGGAAAAACACAACACCAAAGGGACCACCTCATCGAAACAGCGCGAAAATTTGAAAACGTTGGAGCATTTTCATTACTTGTTGAAGGCGTTGATGAGCTCACAGCTCGAGAAATCACCAGATCTGTATCGATCCCGACTATTGGTATCGGAGCTTCACCCGAATGTGATGGTCAAGTGTTAGTGACCGAAGACATGCTTGGTTTATTCACTGAATACACACCTAAGTTTGTCAAAAAGTACATCGACCTAAGCCAGCTAATCAAAACATCATTTAGTGAATATGAACAAGAAGTGAGAAATGGGGCATTCCCTACTCGTGAGCATTGCTTCGATTAATTTGCCTGTTCATTGACACTCTGGGTGCGGAAAATATCAGCGCTAGATCAAACAAAATGTGCATATATCGGGTATTTCCTGTTCAAATATCACACTTTCTCAATTACAAATTTGCAACATCTACAACATAATGTTCATATTCAACCGTCTGCATAACCTTGTAGAATATCTTTACTATGAAATAAGGGCTTTTCATTTGTAATGATTCTTCTCGTTTGTATTTGCCACCCTTCGGGGTGGCTTTTTTTTATTAAAGCCTTAGGCCGTTTTCATGTCTTCGCACGTACTCACACCGAGCTAACTCGACGAATTTATCAATAAAAACTCTTATCTATTAATGCTTTACACACCATCAAGCTATCTAATACCCTATCCACCGAACCAACAAATGAGGACCTATCATGTTAAAGTGGACCATATTATTTCTACTACTCAGCACAACATCTTACGCGGTGGCTTCACTAGATCCATTGGGCAATGGAAATATTCTTTAGTATTTCAGGGCTCACTTAACTAATTGATTCCATTATAGAGATACATAAAAATTTCGAATAAACAAAAATAGATAAAGAATTATAATTAAATAGAAGAATTTAAGAAGCACGCTCTGCTCCCTACCCACCGAATATCCACCCCACAAGCACGTAGATTATTTAATCACCACACTTTCAATATGTATAATGGCATTTATAGCGATAAATTCCAGATTATATCCCCAGTATCTAATATAGTCATTTTAACATGCCGCTAGATTTTAAGAGCTTATTAAAAGTACGACCATAAGCTGCGTCAAAAAAAACAATAAGCGACAAATGGCTGACTAAATACATCAGAATAATTAAATCATGCTATAGCTATACATCGAATATATGCTGCTAGTTACTTAGAAATAGTCATTCAACCAATCATTTATAAAATATTAGTTTGCACAGCTGGCAACACAATAAAAATAACTATAATCGCGCAACTCTTTAACAAGGCTACAAAGGCATTTAAACAAAGCGTCCTAACTTACTCGTATTCATCCCAATATGTGAATACACAATGATTCCGCTCAGAATCATTGACCGTACACAACAAAAACACCTGATTCTAATGTTGGTTTCAGATAAAAAATAAAGTGGCAGTTAAGTTAGAGAGAAGTATCAATCCTACAATCAAAAACACAAGTCAGCTCATGCAAAACAAGAACATTAAGAAATACACTATTTCAATCGCAGCAATGCTATCTATGGCCCTTACCGGGTGTGGTGGCGGCTCAAGCAGTGGAGGCTCGAATGGCGGAGGTTCAAACGGTAATGGCTCAATTGATCCAGCACCGCTTGTTAAGCTTCCGGCCCTCAAATCACTGAATATTCCCCAAACCAACTTTCAGACAATTAAGCCTTCCAATTTTGACATTGAGCCCGCAAGCAATACGGCATTAAATACGATGGCGTACAAAAATTTACAAGGTGACGAGCGCATATTCGAAGTTGCCTTCCAGCCATGCGAACAATGTGACGAAGCGGTTATGCCAACGGTTACACGTGTATTCGATATCAACCAGAAGTACACCATGTTTAACATGGACAACTCAACGGTCGCTTGGAAAGGTAAAACATATCATGGCAATTACCCTGTCATCATGGACAAAGAAAGTGGTCAGCTTTACCCCATCGTGATTGACGGTAAGGTATCGGAATTTGATGCTGAGTTACAAAACGAGAGCCCATTTCTTAGCCAACAGAAACAAGGTGACTTAGCACCAAATGAGACGCTATATAGCTTTGACATTACAGATGACGAGCATTGGCACACAAGAGGAATCTACAAAGCAGTGCTAGAAGATAATGCCTTTGTCTTCAAAACGTTAAAAAGTCGTGCGTATGCCGATGAACGAGACATACAGATAGACGCACAAGGTAATATTCTCGTCGACTACCAAGATCCACCAGAAGATCATGCTGTGAATTATAATCACTATGCCTATATCAAATTTTCAGATGAATATCAGGAACTAGACTATCAAGATACGAATTCACGTTATGATTCCTTGAGAGTGGTTGATGGCAAACTAGCAGGGATCGACCGTGCACAGCCAAACTACTTTTCATTTGTCACGCCAGTTGGAGACAAGCTAGTCTCGACGCAAAGCCAATACGACATTACTGGCTCTGAAGGGAATACCGTTAATACAAGTAAGCGCAGCCCACAAATTAATGGTTATGACATGAATATTGGATGCGTAGTGAATAAGCTCAATGAGAATAGCTACGACTACGTTGGAGAAAGTGCGCTGATAGACAAAAGTCGCCCCTACTCTTCATTCGATGCATTGAGAGCCTCGCAACATACCCTGTTTTGCGTCGATTACAATGAATCTTGGGTTAAGGAAGGGGTAACAGTCAAAGTATCGGCATTCGATACTGAGACTCAAACATTCTATGACTTTGATACTGGCATAGAGCTTAACAAAGACTTTTACGCACCAGACGTTGATAAATTAACCGCTATCGATGGCGCTGTCGTACAATCTGATCAAACGGTCATGTTGTACATGAATCGAATCAATAGTGATGAGATCGTAGAGTTTTACATCAACCCAATTTTACAGACGGTTGAGCAAAGAACGAATGATGGTTTTATCTCTCCAACGGGGTTCGCTTCTTTAAGCCACTAAGGTTGAATGCTTTCCTCCACTATTTTAAGGGAGCCGCTCTCTTAAACCTACCTCACATCATGCCTGCTCATCCAGCAGGCATTTTTGTACTAATCAAAACTAACGGGCGCATGGCGATTCAGGAGCTTAGGAGGAAAGAGTACCAGACAACATAGCTGAACAATTTGTAGAAAATGGTAAGCTAATTAGTATCTTGTATGACTGGGCATTTAAACCTTCGGATCTACACGCGCTCTATCCACACCATAGACGCGCATATCCAAGGTAAATGCCCTGCTTGATTATCTTGAAATGACCGGACGCCAATAATGAACACCATTTACCAAATCAGTGACTGCCACCTCTCCGATGAATTCAGCTATGGAAATCTACGTCGAGCTCTTGAATACGTCAATAACGATCAAGAATGCGAAGTTATTTTCCTAACAGGTGACATTTGCTGTAACCCCCAACCCGGTGACTATGTTCACTTAGAAACGTTCGTTCGACACCTTACCAACAAATCTATTTATGCGATTGCAGGCAACCATGATGACTCTCGCTTAATGCGTGAAGAGCTTAAAGGTTCGACGATCTGCGTAACCGATAGAGCCACCATTTGTGGTCGTGAATTTCTATTTCTCGATTCTAGTCTCAAACCCAAAGACAGCGTTCACCCACTCGGTTCAGGACGTATCGATAATCGAGGTCTGGCCAAATTAAAAAAACAGCTGAGAAAAGCCAGCCATCCTATCATTGTTATTCACCACCCCATAATCCCTGTCGGTGCCGATTGGATGAAAGCAATCCGCCTTGAGAACGATTTTTCCATAATGAAAGTGCTTCAGAAATATAGAGTGAGAGAAGTCATTTGTGGTCATGGGCATGATCAAATAACAACGACACAACACGGCATGACCCAGTATATGGCACCTTCTACAGCTTACGGGTTCGACCACTCTATTGAGGAGTACAATCGCAGTGATAAAATTGGATTAAGTAAGATATCCGTATCGCAACACTCATTTGATTATCTGGCTATCTACCTTTGAATATGCGTATTTAGGCCAGTGCGCTACCGCTAACTGGCAAGCCATTCATCTAACACGGAGATGAATTTAGGATTTATGAGATAACCAGTAGAAGCGTGCGGGTTGCTTTGCCCGTCACACACATTGAGATTGTAAATTGGATAAATGTCTTTCATTCCACCATTAATCAAACCCAGTGTAAGCATCTCTTGAAAGTCATTTTTGATTTTGCTGTCGTGAGAGATAAAGTCATCTTCAGCCGACAAGTTCACCCACCTATGAATATTTAAAGGGTACTTTTTCATGCCCTCTAAACGGCTCCCTTTCAAGCGCTCTTTCACACTCTCATCACCTAAAGGTGAACCTAACGTAACCAGAAGATCAATCTTCTTTTTGGCGCCGTAATCATTTCGGTACTCACTGTAATGGGAGAGTTTCCATAACACGTCATAACTGATCATTGTGCCAAGGCTATGTGCGACGATCATCACCTCATCTTGGTTATCTAACGCCTCTCTCAGCTCCACCATTAATCGATACCTTACGTCGCTACCAAAGTAAGAGTCTTCATACCAATAATGACTCATATCGGGAGCAACTAATGCTATAAGTGGCTCTGCCATTTTCAAACGACTAAGCACAGAAGAAAAAGTATCCGCGAGCGCCTCTTGCAGGAACCCTGCCTTCGAAACTTCACCATACGTTTTCTTATTAAACTGATGGGACGTGTACCCTTTGAGATCGATCAAAGCCTGTTGTCGGACAAGCGGCTCTTCAGTTGGCTTGTTCAATAATGTGTTTGATAAGTCGCCAAAATACACGAAACGCTTCTCGATATTCTGGAAAGCTTGGAGTGAATCAGAACCTTTACAGTCACGCTGTAATCCATGTTCGATAGCATCGTACCACAATGATTGAAGCGACTCCCTGTCAGGCTTTTGCCCCCGACCGTGGATAAATATAATTTTCTTTGCCATACCTGAAACCTCGTGTTCACTACCGACATTAATCATCGGGCGGCTATTTTCCTGAAAATTAACGAGGATAGAACCGATTAATTTCGCTTCCCTTGTTTTATGCGGCCTACATAACTGAAATGTACCCTCGTTAAACATCAACTTGTCAGTTTTAATGCGTAAATACCCCATACATGAGGGCCTTGAATCACATGGGGAATACTGCCGGGTCAGGGTGCATCAGTGTCCTTTCAAAACAGCCAATTCCTATTCCGACACACTGAGATAGGCTCTAAGATTCGGTTATGTACAATAACCACATATACTAGGGGGTAGTATTTTATACTCAGGGGGAGTATAGTTTTTTTAACACACTATCTCACAAACCACGGCTTAAGAGTTTCCATATGAAAGATGTTAAAGGTGTTTTCCGCAACCTAGAGAAGATGCTAAGAAAAACAAACTGGTTCGAGGACGGTTGGGAGATCTATAACCGTGGCGAGTACCTTCAGTTATATAAAGAGACATGGTTCAACCAAAAACAGGGCGGTATCCACTTTGAGACCTTTATCGAAGGGCCTCAAATTAAGCAAAAGGCCTTTCCTATTTGCATGCATGCGGAAGAAGACTGCCCTTCCCAAGCAGAATTTATACGCCAGTTTAAAGCACTAGAGAAAGCTCGCATTGAAAGTTGGAAAGGCTATAAAACTCAAGACAACAGTTACGGGATTTGCCAGAGAACCTTACCCCTAAACTTCAAAAACCTAGAGCAGCGTTTGTTCGAGGAATTCAACCGACTGCGCTCACTTGAAGCCAGTGTAGAGAAAGTACTAGATAGGCTCTAATATGAAAAAACAGAAAAGCCCTTGTATTGATATGTGCGACTTTTCACACAGTAAAGGGTGGTGTTTAGGCTGTGGTAGAACACGAGAAGAGTGTAAGGCTTGGAAATCAATGAAGCCTTACGCTGTTAATGTTCTCAAGAAAGAGCTAGTAAAAAGAAAGGCTCAAATGAACCGCTAAACCAAGCGCTATTTGATGTATGAATCCAATACTTTCAGTACCACTTCCATATCTTCTTCACGCTGAACTTTGTCATCTTCTAGTACCACATGCTCTAGAAGATGACCTTTAATGACCTCCCTCATCAAGCCATTCACTGCGCCACGAATCGCTGCGATTTGCTGCAGTACGTCTTGGCACTGTTGCTCGTCGTTATCGAGCATCTTTTTCAAACCATTGACCTGACCTTGTATTTTACTAACTCGGGCCTTTAGTTTTTTCTGATCTTTGGCGGTATGTGACATAACGTAGGTACTCAAGGTAATTAAAAACAAGCGGTTAACCTGTAATGTAGCACTTTAGCGATACTGGGGGGTAGTTTTTCAGTACCCGCAATACGCTTTCTAAGCAAGAGTAAGGCTCGAATGGCCTACTGCTTTGTTTTCGCACGCTGCTGCAAATGCGTTATAAAGGCGGGAACCTTCTTCGCTATGTGTTTTCTTGAGGCATAAAACGCATACAGAACTAAGTCTGCAGGCTGATATTCGAGTTCTACGATTTCTAGTTCACCAGCTTCAATCTCTTCACAACAAAGTTCAGCTGGTAGTATCGCAAAGCCTAAACCGGCCAATGCTCCAGCCTTAGCAAGCTGACCACTATTAACCTTAAATGCTGATTTGACTCGCTGCGTTACCCATTCACCATTATCGTCTGTAAAAACCCAAGGTGTACCGTTCAGTGCGGTAAAGCTACTGATACAAGGCACGTGTTTTAAATCTGTAATCTGAAACGGTTTTGAGCAGCTTTGAAGTAGTTTAGGTGAGGCAACGACAACACTCGGCCAGCGTTGGATTTCTTTAGCGATCCAGCTGTTGTCTTCTAGCTTTCCTCTATGAAAACTGACAATAACGTCAAAGCCATCGATCAAGTCCTCTTTTGGACTGATGCTGGTATCACAACACAGTGATATGGATGGGTACTGGTTGCAAAAGGCAATGACAGCTTGAGCTAATTCGGCAGAGTCCGGCATTAAGATGTTTAACTGCCCCTGCACCTCTTGAGAGTGTTGTGTGACCTCTTCTATCGCCTGGTTGAGTTTATCCAACAAGGGCTGCGTGCGCTTATAAAGATGCTCTCCAGCTTCCGTTGGAGCAATACGACGCGTGCTTCTCACAAACAGTCTTACGTCTAGTTGTTGCTCTAACAACGCAATATGTCGGCTAACATTTGAAGTCGGTAAACACAGAAATTCTGCCGCTCTTTTGAAGCTATTATTCTCATAAACACAATGAAAACTCTTTAGCCATTGCTGATCAATTTTATCCAGCATATCTCCTCACAAATAATCCCATATTATTGGATTATAAAGCCAAATATTGCCACTTTATTACCAAAATCAGGCTTATACAATATTCATCACTCGAACGATGGGAATAAAGGTTATCCATGAGCTGGCTAGAAAAACTATTGAATAAGAATAACTTAAAAAGTAATCGTAAAGTGTCAATCCCAGAAGGTGTCTGGATCAGCTGCCCTTCTTGTACTCAAACCTTGTACCATATCGCACTCAAGGAAAACCTACAGGTGTGTCCAAAATGTGGGCATCATATGCGCATGACAGCACGTCTTCGCTTAGACACATTTCTCGATAACAGCGAGCGAACGGAGTTAGGCACTCAATATCTACCAATAGATCTGCTCAGTTTTAAAGACAACAAACGCTATACCGAGCGACTGGCCTCTGCACAAAAAAGTACAGGAGAAAAAGATGCACTGGTCGTGATGAAGGGCGAGCTACTTGGAATGCCAGTTGTCGCATGTGCTTTCGAATTTGCTTTTATGGCTGGGTCAATGGGATCCGTTGTAGGCGCTCGATTTGTGGATGCAGTCAATGAAGCAATTGAATCAAACTGCGCACTGGTATGTTTTTCAGCCTGCGGGGGGGCGCGCATGCAAGAATCACTCATGGCGTTGATGCAAATGGCGAAAACCAGCGCTGCGCTCAAACGATTGTCTGAAGCTAAACTGCCCTATATCTCGGTACTCACCGACCAAACCTTTGGCGGTGTCTCAGCCAGTTTAGCCATGCTGGGCGATATCAATATCGGTGAGCCTAGAGCGAGAATCGGGTTCGCGGGTCGAAGAGTCATTGAACAAACGGTACGGGAAAAGCTACCTGAAGGTTTTCAACAGAGTGAATTCTTACTCGAACATGGTGCTTTAGACATGATTGTAGATAGGCGCAACATGCGTAAAAAAGTGGCAAGACTTATCGCCATGATGACCAACACCACCCATCAAAAGCGTGAGCTGAAAGAGCGAAGGCACTTAATATAGAGCAGCTCTAAGCCCTATTTATTTTTCCACGATTGATTTAACCACTGCCCCACTCGATTACTTATTCGAGGAGGCAGTGTAACCTAACAGCTCAGCATCACTGCGGAGACGAGTACAAGGTCAATTATACCGTGGCACTCTTGTTTTGAAGATATTCAAGGTATTGATTTAAAACCTCTATATCATCAGAACGTTCGAGTGCTTTTGGATGAGTTTTACGAATCGTATCAATGCTATTTTTCACATCCAAATATGATAAAACGGCTTGTTCGGATTCGATGGAAGGTTTGACGTAAGCCTTAGTCCCCTCGAGCACATTACTCAAGTCTAAACGGCTCTCGTTGAACATTTGTTTCATTATCACTGCCGACTTAACCATACCAGAGCGACCATCACCTAACGCACAATGGACTAACACATTCCCTTCGCGTGTACTCAATAAGTCCAGTACCCGATTCGCTAGACCATCGATATCTTCACTTAAAGGCTGTGTAAGGGCTTTGATTGAAAAGAAGTCCTTAATATACGTCGTCTTGTTAGAGATATACTCGATATTGTGACTCGCTAGTTGCTTAGTTAGTGATACGATCTCTCTTGCCGACATCCCAGAATCAAGGGAGATCAATGCCGAGACATTGTTTTGTTTTAGGTTTTCACAAAACGTCATCAGCTGCGCGCCAGTAGAATAGTTTTTATTAGGTCGACCAATCGAACCAATCCTAAGCTCGGGGTGAATGTGTATGTTCTCAACTTTCCCCTTAGTGTTAGTAGACTTTTGAACGATAGCTTTTTTGAATATCGGCTTCTGAACACCTTTTATCTTGTACTTTGCAGGGGTAGATTGGCTAAACTTAGTGCCACTCCAATCTACCTGGGTTGGTACAGTACCGAACTTTTTGATTTTTACTTCAACGGGAATCCCCAGCTTCGCTGCGGCAATAAACCTGTGCTGTCCATCCAGAATATGAATGCGGCCAGTTTGTGGAGAACGCCAACCAGAAATCAGAATCGGTTCATCCGCCTGCCTTACTATAGAGACCTTTTCATCGATAATAGATTGAAAAACTTCAGGCTGAGCTGGCAATGGAATCTGATTATCCGATACGACTTTTCCAACGGGTCCTTTTCCATTAAAACACCAGTCAAACGTCTCAAGTACAACGTTTCCAGAAGAGGCACCGTAAGCACTATTCACTTTAAAGCTGCCCGCACCACCACTTAAACCCATCGTTTTGATGGTTTCTAAACGTTCACTGGTTTCTTTCAGGAACTTGTACTTTTTAATCGCTCTTATCTTACTTTTTAGATCGCCGATGGCATCGCTCGATATAAATTTAGAACGGCGTATAAATTCGTCAGAGATATCGTTTACAACGCTCCTCATGAAGGCCGTTTTAGATAAACGAATCACTCTAATATTTTTCACTACACAAGCATTTACAACAACAGAGAGGTTAACGTTCAACGCCTTAGCAATCGGGGAAAAAATGGGAATGATGTCTGCTAGAAGTACAATTGAATCAAGAAAAATCGACTCAACATCTTGAATATCTACTTCATAATCAGGATCGTTTATCATCTTCTGCGCGACTTGTAAGAACGGAACCTTGTTGTTTAATGCAGCTTCCATTGAGCTTTCAGTAAACAGAACTTCCTTCATTTCGACCAATTTGTCGCTCAGAGATAACTTAAACTCATTTGCAACCAAATCTTTCAAAAGATAATTCTCTTGGAACTGTTTTTTGGTACCTACCTTTTTAAACGACTGAGCAATCAGGTTAAATTTAAGGAGCGTCGTCTCTTGTACTGCGTCCCACATAAAGTTATCAAATCTATGATTGCGCAGTAAGAAAGGTTTAGGTTGCTCCTGAGTGTCGTCAAAACCTGTTGGAATGTTCAATTTAAAGAAGATAGCGTTTAACGCTTCGTATGATACATCTTTCCAGTTCTCATCCGGTTTAGGCAACACTTCAATCAACTGAGTAACAAGCTCATTATCGGCCCCACCTAGGTAAGTCACTCGGTGATGGAATGCAAATGTGCTGACTAAGAAGTGGCGATGGTTGCTATCTTTAGCGAGAACAATTCTGCCGCTCATACCTAGATGAGTTTGCAGCATCAGCACCGCTGGTTTTATCGCTAAAGATATAGCCTCTGTCGTCGGAGCAGACATAAACAAATTAGCAAACAGAGCAATGAAAGCCTTCACTGAATCATCACAGTTCGGAAATTTCTCTTCGACCAATCGATACGCTTCAGCAATACCCTCTGCTTTACCAACCACGTAGTCATCAAGAATATTTTTAATCGCATTCTTACTGTAGAAAGGCAGTATTATATCTGCGGATGAAATAATGCTGACATTGCTATTCAAGTCACTTTGATAGATTGATTGGTCACGAATCAGAGTGTCCAAATCCTGCTCGAAATCAGAGTTTTTATATTCAACAAACTGCGCATAATATTGACTGTCCGAGTTGAAATTTTCTCTACCTACTATCTTTTCAATAGCGAGAGTTGATTGGCTTTCATCCCCCTCCAGCTCCATGACTTCAGAAAGTACACTAATTAAATGAATAACATCATTAAATCGTTCTACTACTTGAGGTTTTTCATAAACAATAATGTCGTCTAGCTTGATAGTGTCGCTGTAAAATAACGCCATGGTATCCATTACCTGAAACTCTAGACCATCCTTAGACTCATCTCGGATCAGAACCTTCTTAGGTATATTATTTTTTAATAATATTTGGTCGAAGGTTTCATCCAAATAATCCAATGAAGCGCTCATCTCATCAGATATTGCTGTCATTTTCACCAAAGCTAAACGAAAAGCAGCTTTATCATCACGTTGAGAACAATCATGATAGATCTCTACCTCTCTCGTAGCATCACTAAGTACTTTAGCTATATTAAATTCATCTAAGCTGTCGTGAATATTCCCACTCAATGCTCTTTGTACGATAGCGTCTACTTTTTTCTGTGAGATTTTAGCACCCGACTCGGGAATAAGCTTAATCTCTTCTTTGAAACCTGAATTGCTGAGTGCAAACAATACTCGGCGCTTCTCTGCTTTAAAAAACGTATAAATAAGAGCGCTTTCTAACCTAAAGTACAAACTACTTTCGCTGTACTTTAAACTCGTGATTGCACTGTTCAATGGTTCCCCTAACAGGCCTTCATCGCGACGCTCGAGAAGGTTTTCGATATAAATCATTGTTCTCGCAATGCTTGATTTAACAGCGAGATTTCTAGATTTTTCATCACTTTTATATCGATAGCTAATCGTGTTCATCACACTTACTTTCAAGTTTTGTATGAAAATCAAGCTATTTAAATCATTAATCTTGCTGACTATATAGTGCCTTACGTAGTACTTATCATCGATAGCCTTGTAATCCTTTAAAGAAAGAGATCTATACTCAGCAAGCTCCTTGTTAACAACTTCTAGAATTTGAGACATTTTTTGTATTTTTTCTAGGTTGCTATCACTATTTGAGCATATAACTTCAATTTCTTTAATATCCACATCTCTATGTGAACTACTTAATAACACAAGCTATTTCCTTATTGATATTTTAATTGGGATATTGATGATAACTTACATTATATGAAAATTTAAACACCTTTATTTATATCAACAATCAGTAATTTACTAATTTACTAATTTATATATTCCAAAAATTAGATCGCCAAGAATTAGAAAAAGCTTAAATTCACCAAAATAATGAAAAACCGAATCTCATTCATATTTATCATCTCAAATGATTTAAAACAAGTTAATAGTCAAATTAATTCCCAGATATACCATCTTAATATTAAGTAAATACTATATACAGCAATGCCTTACAGTTAAAGCATGTATATATGAATAATACTTTTAGTTTTTGGGTCCATCTAATTTAATAATAAAAACGGAACAGTTGAATAATTCTAAAAAGGATAACATTTATCCTTTACTAATCTAACAACCGTTACCAATGAGCGAACATGGGCTTTTGCTCAAGTGTTGTGGAAACGTAGCATGCGTTAATCCACTCCTTTTTTGACTATCATTATGACAATTGCGATACCCCTAAAAAAAACAGTATATAAAACATGAAGTAATAACTGGCATAGAAGTTTCATACTCACTTAGACAACCCCATAGATGCTTAGACAAACAAAAGGGACTTAGCATGAAACGACTATTGGTTATAGCAGCAGGACTGACAGCGAGTTCAGTGAGTATGGCAGGACCATTTACGTCTTGCCCAAGTGATGCTTACCTAATACAAGGTAAGCCAGCCTCAGTGTATTCCGTTGACTTAGTGACAGGTAACAACAACTTAGAGACAGCAAGTATTGGCTTGGGGCAGTCTGGCTTTAATGCGGCAGGTTTCAGTGAGAATGACGGATACCTATATGGCTACGACAGCACTGGCTCTAGGGTTTTGAGGATGGGCAGTGATTTTCTAGCATCAGAGGTAACTGTTTCAAATTTGCCTAATTACAGTTTCATCGCCGGTGATGTCTATGACGACTATCTCTATTTCTACAACAAAACGAAAGGTATCTTCAAAATTAACTTAGCCCCCTTAACGTCAAACTCCTCTGCAAGCTTAACCATGCAAACCGTCAAAACTTACAACAGCACCAAAGCCAACCACGCAGATATCGCAATCCACCCAAATAACGGAAAAATTTACGGTATCGACAATAATACCGGTGATTTGTTCGAATACCTTCGCTCGGACGGAGCTAGAACGAATTTAGGTGATACCGGGTTGGGAGGAAATAGCTTTGGTGCACTTTATTTTGACGGTGCCGGCTACCTTTACGCCGCCAGTAATAGTTCCGGTAATATCTACAGAGTCGATTTAACTGACCCGACAAACATAACGAATGTTAACGGTGTTTTTTTTGCAAATGGTCCGGCATCCGGTTCAAATGATGGTGCACGATGCGCTAGTGCAGACGCGGTTCCAACTAACTCTAACATTGATTTTGGTGATGCCCCTGACACTTACAGTACTACGTTGGCGTCAAATGGTCCCCGACATGACATAGATGGTGTGACTTATCTGGGTAGCATCTCTCCTGATGGTGATTCTGGGGCTCTTACAGACGATAATGCCGTTGGTACAGCCGATGAAGATGGCATTGGTTTCGTCGCAGCCCTAGATCCTGGATTAAGTTCAGTTATTGAGGTAACGGCGTCCTCATCTGGTTACTTATCTGCTTGGTTTGATTGGAACCGAGACGGTGACTTTGAGGATGCGGGAGAGCAAGTCTTCACTGACACGCTGCTCAATGCTGGTAGCAACTCTCTACCATTCATCGTCTCTCAGTCTGCTACAGCAGGGACAAGCTGGAGCCGTTTTCGTTTCAGTCAGCAAACAGGGCTTAGCTACAACGGTGGTTCAACGTCTGGTGAGGTAGAAGACCACCCCATTACCATCACTGCAAATGGCTACGCCGTTGAGTATTTCCCAAGTGCTGACGACTATGCTTCCGTCGCCTTTGAGGACAACTGGCCGTACACGGCAGATTATGACATGAACGACGTCATAGTTGATCTCCAAATTACGGAAACCACATTGGCCACTCATGTTGAAATTATAAAAATTTCAGGGAAGCTGGTGTCCTATGGGGCAACGTATCAAAATGGCTTTGCTATTCGACTGCCAGGCATCACACGAAGCAGCATTGAATCAACGTTGACTACGTTGAAGTTTGATGGTGTTGAACAACCCTCTAACGGCTTAGAAAGCATATCCGATGAAGCAATATTTATCATCGGTGAAGACATGAGTGTGCACGCAAACAATAGTAGCGGCTGTACTTTCTTTAGAACAGAAACGGGCTGTGATACGAGTGCCTCTTTGTTTAGCTTTACCTTAGAGGTCTATTTTACCGAAGGCTCTGATCGCTCGTCAATTACCGGCATGCCGTACGACCCATTCATATTTGCGACACCAAACACTTATCACGGCGAAGGGCTCCCATTCCATCCAGGCAGAACTTGGGAGGTTCACCTCCCAGGACAAGCACCTACCGAGCAATTTGATACAAGCTTGTATGGTATTGGTGTCGATGCCAGCTTAAATGGTTCAAACAACTACTTTAAAACTGCAACATACCTTCCGTGGGCGCTACTAATAATGGAAGATTGGGAGTGGCCACTTGAATACATTGATATCGTTGACGCTTATCCAGAGTTCCAAGCTTGGGCTGAATCAGGGGGTGTCACAGATGAGAATTGGCACCAATCACCAGCAGCCGGCAAAACCTATAATCTTCCATAGAGAGAAAATATTATGAAATACTTATTAATAGTTCTGACAGGAATTTTGCTTACCGCATGTGGGGGTGGTTCTGGAGGTGATAGCTCTGGCGCTAACACTCCAGATGCGAGCAGTGATGTTAGTCACCCTCCAACAGCTGAGCCGATATTAGCATCACAAGAACACAATCCAACCATGCAGGATTTAGTGATTCCGGCAGGGTTTAACTACGATCCAGTAAAGACTGGTTCACTGGATGTCGATATTAGTGATTTTTCTTCACAACGCGCGCATTTAAGCTTGTATAAGCAATACCAAGAAGAAAGTTCGGGACACTATAAAGCGGATTATCAAAGCAAAGTGGTCTCTGTTCCTCTAGATAGTGGTAAGGCGAAGTTTGACTTTAACATGTCTGATAGCCAGAAGAGTTTACTGGTTGAAATTTGGTTTTACGATGGAACCGATCCTATAAGACGCGTTATTTCACCAAACGATCAAACCTTTACATATTGACCCTCCATAACAGTCAATAACGGCCTTTTGTCCTTGAAAGTCGCATTATTCCTTCGAATATGCGACTTTCTTTATACAAGCACTAGAAGTACAAAAAAGCCAACACTAACCAAAATACAAGAGAAATAGCACAGTACTTTCATCGATTTAAAGGCTTCATTGTGTCCCACCTGGCCATGGGAGGCGATCTCCAACTGTATTGGATGTTTTGTATCACACTCAAACAACAAAACCGTTGTCATGATAATAAACAGATATGATTAACATCAAGGGAGAAAGAATGCTCAACACTCCTTTTATTCCAAGAAACGAACAAAGCTGTTCTCTATCAATCTGCTCACTATTAAGCTTTCAAAATAAGCATTGAGTCAAAGTGAAAACTTAACTCTATGTATGCTCATGTCTTTGAGCAAGTTATCGTAAAATAACAACTCGCAGAACGGAAGCCCTAATGGTAACTAGTATGAGGTCTAAGTCTTTAAGTTGGATTCCAAGTAAATCGCGTTCAATATTAGTACAAGTAACTGTAAATAATTTCTACTAATCAGATCACCTAATCAAGCTATTTAGACTAACAACATTGTATTATTTTGTTACAATCTCGCAGATTCTTATTACCTTTAAAAACAGTAAGTTATCAACAAAACCAATATTATCAGCATCGACAATAAATTTTTAATTTATACATATAGGTATTTTATGTTTGGAATAAAAACAATAAAACTAGAAAACCAATCACTTAAAAAACAACTCGCCGAACTAAAAAAGAAGTATCATTCTGATATTAATGCTCTCGAAATAAAATTAAATAAGTCGCAAAACCTTGCTCAATCGACACATCAACAACATCACAACAGCAGTGAAATGATGTCTAATTGCTTGAAAGGTGGAGATATGCTCAAAACCATTCAAAAAGAGATGGTTGAAAGTGCTAAATCGATGGCCCATGAAAACCAAGAGCTTCAACAGCTGGATGATATGTTTAAACAAACACATCAAGCATTAGTACGCTTAGACAACCGAGCAATTAAGATCAGCGATCAGGCGTCTCAAAGCATTCAATCTGTCGATATTTTGGATCATACAGCTGGTGCTATTTCTAACCTTGTATCGACTATCCAAGAGATTTCAGATCAAACTAACCTTTTAGCATTAAACGCAGCTATTGAAGCCGCGCGCGCAGGTGAGGCTGGACGCGGATTTGCAGTCGTCGCTGACGAAGTAAGAACCCTTGCAGGTAAGGCCAGTGAAGCTAGCGAAAAAATTGACTCATTAGTCAAGCAAGTCTTGGTGCAAGTAAACGCGATAAAGATCTCAATTGGGGAGAACCAAGTTTGCGCTGAAGAAGTGTCAGCATCTTCCGCGCAAATAAGCTCTATTGTTAACGAAGTGGTTGTGAAGTCGGAAAACATGAAGCAAGTGATTCATATTGCTTCTACTCGTGCATTCTTGGATTCGGTCAAACTCGACCACGCTATCTGGAAAAATAACACCTACCGTCTACTCCAAAGTGGTTCATTCACTGAAACCATCAATACTCACTCAGAGTGTCGCTTAGGACAATGGTATTATCGCGGTGATGGTAAAGCTTACAATCATTTGAGAAGCTATCAATTGCTTGAAGAGCCACACAAACAGGTACATGACAATGGTCGAAAAGCCATGAGTCAAGCAGCCTCGGGGGATACAAAAGGCGTAATCACAGCGGTTCAAGCAATGGAAGAGGCGAGTATCCAAGTCGTGTTCCAAATTGATCGTTTAATGAATGAAATTATAGAAACTGAATCAATGTAGTTTTTGTCGAGCCAACATATACCGACCAGACCAGAGATCCAACTAGTAGGTCAATTCCAAGCATCTTGATATCTTCAAATTTTATGCGTGGCACCCTATAGTTGTAGAGTGCCGCTAAACAATTGGATTTGTTAGTAAAAGTTGGGATTCTCCTACAATCAACCTTCTACTTTTTACCACTAGCGGCATTATGTTGTTTCTTGGTTTAGTAGTTTTATTTAATCAAACAACTGCTGTAATTACCGTACTGATGACAATGCCAGCCGCTTTAATCTTTAGACTTGACTCTTCGAACCCAAAGCATTGAACTCGTTTTGCTATTGCCGCGACCGCATGGGGTTTAACTCAAGCTGTCAGCTCTCTGCTACTTATCAGTGGGTTAACTTTTTTAGTTACCTTTGGCCCCTGAGTTGCTTTACTTGCAAGCGCTGCAATCAATGGCTCCCTTTAGAGTCGCCTGGCATGTCTAGCCGAATTATAGATTTCGGCGATACCGCAACCACTCGGAAAGATCAATGAGAACTCTGCGTGTTTGTGCTCAACCGAACATTTTCCTTTACGGAATATACGAGAATTAAGTGAATATTCCTTTACAATCTTTTAAGTTCGATTGACTCGTAGTGTAAGCCCATTTTTGCACTTCAACACTTGATTTAGCTTTCGATAAGTAAATAATATAACTCCACCCAATATGCGTTGAGTTTAACATGCTTAAGTATCCAGTATTACTTGCAACCCTGATATTAACTGTTGTTACCCCAAGAGATGCATTTGCTGAAAGTGAAAAGCCCGAGCGTGACAGTGATGATTATGCTAACTATGTCGTCAACACTGGTATGCAGCAACCTCTAACACGTACTCAAAGAGCAGCTATTTCTTCAGCAATAACACAATCGGTCGTTTCTAGCTATGGAAGTATTATCGATCGCCATACAGCAGCTTCAATAGAATACACATTAATAGATGCGCTATTTAATTCGCCAACATTTCAACATGCTATTTCTTTTGGTCTTCATAATAACGAAGAAAATGTAGGGCAAATTCTCTTCACCAATGAATACGAGGTTAATGAAGAGCGCGAAGGAGATTTTTCCGATGTTGATGAAGTAGAAATTGACGATATCGAAGATTCTGATGCTGAACAAGTGCCAATTATTGCAAGCCATGAAGCTCGCGAGAACGACTATGGTACACCTGTCGTGAATATAGGCGTCGCACCTAGCATCCATTCAAGCGACTACCCATGGTGGCAAGAAGCATTAATTCATGAGGTAATTCATCATATTACAGGTTCATCTGACACCGATAGTCTGAACAGACATGGTCCTACCGAGATTTTAGCTCAAAATGTGGCAAATGAGCTTAATTGGCCAATCCCCACTTTCTCAGGATATGGAGATCCCTCCAGAGTACAAGCATTAAAAGAAAGAAACTTTTCTGCTTTAATTCAAACCATTAATAGACACCCTTCAGAGGCATCTGCATTACTGCAAAGAATATCGATTATCGCAAGAGGCTCAAAGGCTTCTACGAGTTTTAGTTTACTCACTTCGTTCTGCTCATCAATGAATGTAGACTTACCTGATCGCCCTAACTTTGATGACGACGACTTTAGTATGGGGGCTGCTTTCTTTAAAGGCGCTAGCGCAAGTAACTCAGACCAATGCAGTTTTGATGTGAAGGATCGAGCTAAGCCGATAAGTGATTCTATTCACTTTGAAGGAGGACAGTTTCTTATTAAGAGGGATCTGATCAACCTGAACTTGTCTGTCGCAAAACTTGCATTTTTAAGAGCTAAAAATGGCGGCGGCTTTTACAATAAAAACTGGGCGTCCTGGAAGTCGTGGTATAAAGCATCCGCTTGGAAGCATCTATTGGGATTTGGTTTGTATGGATACGGTCAGGAACAAGCTCAGGGTAATGACATCTACAATCCATATGGAATTCGATTTAACGATGGTTCATTTTCCATTGGCGTCGTAGGAAGAGATATAAACAACAGTACCAAGAGTGATAATTTTACCACTCTCGCGGGCACTAACTGGCACACAATTAGATACGCTGGTCAGATGTTTTTTGATCTAAATGGCAGGCCCGTCGCACTCGTTATAACGGACCCTATAACTGGAGGACTTGGTTCTGGTTGGTCATTTGTCTATACCAACGGACAGTGGCAGTACGAGTCACAAGATGATTGGGATGAACGCCTGCTCAATCACTCAGTGTTATCAATGGATAGTGATGCCCCCCAATTTTCTTTATAAACTCCCTCAGATGCACCAAAGACAAAAGCAGCAGAACCACTTTCTGCTGCCTTAAAGCTTCCAACAATCCTTATAATAACAAGCTAGCTTAAAAGTAATTATTGACGCTCGGTAGCTTTTGCAATAGCTAGCGCATAAGCTACATAGAATCTCATTTCGACACTTTAAAGCCGTCGAAATGTGTCCTTTCATAAGAAGTTCATATCAAGAATATTTCAAATAGAAAACTTCACTTTTACCTACCTACTGATAGGTATTGCCATAGAATTTAAAAAAGCCTAAACTACCTATCGATAGATAGGCAAATATAAGGCAAGCAATGAAATACGATTTTATTATAATAGGAGGCGGATTAAGCGGCCTCTACACAGCAGCATACCTAGAAAAAACTGGTTATAGCTACTTATTACTAGAAGCTAGAGAAAGGCTCGGCGGTAGAGTCTTATCATCTTCGAGCTTGACTGCAACAAGTCCAAGTGACCAATTTGATCTTGGCCCTTCTTGGTTTTGGCCTCAAATAAATCAGCGAGTTATGAGACTTGTCGATAGCCTATCACTACCAATCATAGAACAATACGAAACGGGCGACATGATGCTAGAGCAGGCGGGAGGTAAGGGGGTTCGCAAAGTACCTAATCAATTCTTTTCCGCACCTCAGTCCATGAGAGTTTCTGGGGGTATAGCACAATTAACCATGGGCGTTGCTGCACTTCTTAACCAAGATAACATTAAGTGTGGGCATCAATTACAAGGAGTTAATCATACTGAGAGCCAAGGATTTGCATTAGATGTTCTCCACCAAAAAAAGGCCATACGCTTAGAAAGTGAAAACATTATTCTTGCACTTCCTCACCGTTTAATTGCAAATAACATTCGCTTTTCCCCTGCACTTCCAACAAAAGCACTCGAAGCTCTGAAAAGAGCACCCACATGGATGGCCGCCCATGCGAAATTCTTCGCACTTTATGATAAACCGTTCTGGCGGAAGAATGGATTATCAGGGTACGCAAATAGTCAAATTGGCCCACTGGTGGAAATTCATGATGCGAGTGCTGAAAATGGGCATGCTGCTCTATTCGGGTTTGTAGGTTTCAATGCCGAAACACGAATGAAGCTAGGTACTGCACAATTAAAAACCATGGCGGTTGAACAGCTTTCAAGGATCTATGGTCCAGAAGCTTACAACACCACCGAAGTGAAGCTGTTAGACTGGTCAAAAGAAATTTACACAGCCGTTGAAGAGGATCAATTGCCCCCTTCCACTCATCCTCAATATGGGTTGCATACTTCGTTAGAACGACTAGAAAAACAGGGCATTTATTTTGCAGGTACTGAATCTGCAAAAGAGTTTGGAGGATTTATCGAAGGTGCCTTAGAAGCGGCAGAGCGTGTAATTCAAGAGATTGCTACACGGAAAAACTAGATTACTGATATAAATATCTGATAAATCTAAAGCGCCCTAATTTTATTAAATAAAGAGGGCGCTTACTCATCATTTTGAGTCGCTTTCGCGAAATTCTAACCGCCTTTACTGACTCAGCTGACTGAACTTAGGCAGACTCTTCACAAACCTTTGGTGCACGTCCATATAAGTTTGCATATAGATCTTGTCGATATGCTCGTTACTTGGGAAGCTCGATGAGAAATCAACATGTTTACGGTCAATCGATAACTTAGCGGCTTCGATTATGTGTGCAATGAACATGCGAGGATCTTCTAAACCAATCGAGATGCGCATCGTCGTTGGCTTGATTCCCGCCTCATTGAGTGCCTCGTCGCTCAGTTCTGAGTGAGTGGTCAATGCAGGACACAGCGCCACCGTATTGGTTTGCCCAAGACTTACTTGCATACCGATAGCGGGTTCAAGCATGTCGAAGAACTGCTTAAATCCATCTCGATTGATTGGTGCTCGATTACCATTCCCTTCCATATCGATAGTAAACAGTGCGGCTGGCAGCCCTAAGTACATATTGTTTCGACAGTGTTCGTAGTTATCACTGTCTGGCAAAGCAGGACACGACACATTAATGTCTGGGTGAGCATCAAAAATTTTCGCTAGAGTCAGCGTATTAATGGTTTTCTGCACCACACGCATCTCATAAGTTTTCATGCCATTGAGCACCTCAAACGCTTTGTCTGCATCTAAGAAGGCACCTTTAATGTAATACACATTCCAAAACAGGGTTTCATTCCAAGGAATCGTCACCCCCTCACCATTGGGCTTGGTGAAAGTCACTTCCTCTCCTTTTGGCACAAACATGGTCTCGTTGCGCCCAATCACCACACCTGCTGTGGTGGTGCCAGATCCGGCCAGCTCTTTGGTATACGAGTGAATCACGTAATCCGGCCTTTCCATCACATCATCACGCTTGAGAACTGGGTGTAACAGCGGCGTACCTACAGTCGAATCCACAATCACATCCCAACCACGAGAATGAGTCACCTTACTAATGTTGGCGACATCTAACACGTAACCATGTGGGTTACACGGTGACTCAAGATAGACATAGATCTTCTTACCTGCAGCGAGGCGATCAGCATACTTGTGTGCGACCTCATCAAGGCGAGCCGCAAAATTGTCACCGGAGTAACCATCCACCCACTCGACAGCGACATTGAGGTTCGAAGGTTTACCAAACCAATCTTCTAACAGCTGATAAGAACCGCCGTAGATGTTGCGTGAAGCCAAAACAATATCTTCATGACCTAGCAAGTGACTTAGTAAGCCATCTATGGCCGCCATCCCCGAGTTAAAGTTCCAAGCAAGGTACTCGTTGGCTCTCGATCCTGCTTCAAGATCAACCATATGGTTTGCCAGAGAGATTGATGTTGGGTTCAGCAATCGAGAGTAAATATCGTGAAGTGGCTCTTTACCGTTGAACGCATCTTCAATCCACTCAGTACAGGCAAACAGATAAGTCGCCGTGCGAGTAATAACCGGGCTGGCAGAAAAGATAGCTGCCACATTGTCGAAAATAGGATACGCCCCTTTTGAGGCGAAATTACCATTGTTAGTCGTAATAGACTGGTAAGTCGCACGCATCGGGTTTTGCAGGTTATCGAGGATCTTAGCGATCTGGAACGACAAAAAGCGTTTGGCGTTAAACCAAGCGATACGGTCACTCTTATCCAGCTCTGAAAGGCCATCAACCGTCAAAGCCCAAAGATCGTGGGTCTTGGTATTGGCTGTGTACAGTGTCGTCGCCAATTCCACCAGCGTGGTGCCGTAATCGCTGCTTAGATCAATACCAAAGTGTTTTGCTTGCTCAATGGCAAGGGCTTCTGCTTGTTCATGTTTGGTGGTTTTTCGCAGTGGGCTAAGTTGAGTTGCAGTATTCATAATTGCTAAGTCATTCCATCCTTGTTGTATCTCCTTTAATTTTAGTGTTACATAGATGTTAAAGATTGCTATTTAAGAAGTAATACATACACTTTGAGCAATAATATTGCCGAATATTGTTTGATATTGATGGAATATGCCAATGGATGAGATCGACAAAAAGATACTGGCTGAACTGCAAAGCAACGCACGACTCACCAATCAAGAGTTAGCTGACCGCGTCGCGCTTTCCCCCTCCCCTTGTCTACGCAGAGTTCGAGCACTAGAAAAGCAAGGGATCATTCGTGGCTATCACGCCAGTGTCGACCAAGAAGCGTGCGGCCTGCCCGTAAACGTGTTTGTGTTGGTAAAGCTTGAAAAGCCGACTGAAGATAACATGCGAGACTTTGAGCAGCACATTGAAGCGATAGATGAAGTGTTAGAGTGCTTTCTAATGACTGGGAATCACGACTACCTATTGCATGTGGTGAGTGAGTCTCTAAAAAGCTACGAGCAGTTTATTCGCAAACATTTAACTCGCCTGCCCAATATTGCTTCGATTGAATCCAGCTTCGCCTTTGGACAGGTAAAGACAAAAACCAAATTACCAGTAAGGTAAGTAAATCCTCTTTTATGAAAACTGAGAGACCATTTAGCCTTCTGTTTGTGCGATTGCGACAAGTTGCGTCACTTTGAGATCAATCTGTTCTACAACCTTTCTTACAAACTGGGTCCTTTCGCTACCTGATAGCTCTAGTGCAGCAACCAGATTTGGGATAGCCCAATGGAGCCTATGAGGTACGTGAGAGCAAACCAGGTTGACACATCCAATAAACAAGTGACACTGCTCATTACTTGCTTGGTCGCAAAGCGTAATCACGTAGTCAAATTTTTCATTGGTCTTTTTGTATTCAAATAGTGTTTTACTCTCGCCAATTATTGCAACGTCAAGCATGTTAGACAACTCATCTAAGAGAACTTGGGGGGTTGGCCCGGGCTCAAAACCACAGCAACTCGCGTGTATCATCCCATTAGATTGCAGCTCGACAATCGCTTTGGCGATAGCCGCTCTTACACCTTTCTTCACGCACACAAACAAAACTTTGACTGGAGTGGCATCCATACTTTAATGACCATTTTGTATTGGTATTCCTATATTAAACATAGATATTTAAGGAAGTTTTGCAATATCTCGGCTAATCAAGGGCAATGAGGATGGAATTAGTCATCGCCCATTCTATTCGACAAAAAGGATAAACAAGCCCATAAACAAGATATCTATCCTATATTTTTCATATAACTCCCAAAAATAACATGGAAGTCATTTAAGTATGACTAAGCTATCTTTAATCAGCCCTAAAGTGTTGCTTGTACTATTTCTCTTGCTCACGTCTTTGACCTACGGCGGCATTTCACTTTATGTGCTCTCTAATCACAGCCAATCGACCGTAAAACAACTGCAAAGCGGTAACAGTCGCTTTGAGCTTGAATCTGCCAAAATTTTTATGGAAAAGTATCTCGAGGTTGCAGAAGACCGCATTGTTTTAGCTTCGCAATACCAAGGGGTCATCGACGCAGTATCGGTCTCAAATATAGAACGGCTCTCATTTCATCTTGAACGATTCAAGGGACAGAACCAATCAATGCAATTTGCCGTGCGAGACCGCACCGGTCAGCTGTTGTTTGAAGATACGTTTCGTCACCCTGCATCAAAGCAAGAGCAAGCTATCTTTGAAGCAATTGCGAATCAAGAAGTCGACGATCGCATTCTGTACCTTTTGCACGATGACACCAATCATATTTGTCTCAAACTATTTATGTCTTTACTTCAAGGCAGTGATTTCGTAGGCGTGCTATATGGTGAAACCGCTGTCGATTATGATGATTTCTTTGGCTCGTTTGTCACGAACCGAGAGCGTTGGTACGAGCTCAGTCAAATAAGCTCACCGATAGCATCTCTTATTGGAGAAGATGACTCGCATACACACTCACATGGCCATGATTCACACATACCAATTAAAAATAAATACAGTGAAGAAGACTGGTTATTGACTCAAACGGCTTTAACAAGAGGAGGCTTAGTATTAACCCAAGGGGTAAGCCGCTTATTTGTTACCGACCAGCTCTCAAGCTTACAGAAGGAGCTGTTAAATGGGCTTTTGATTGTCTTAGTACTCAGCTCTGTTTTAGTGTTTTTTCTCGGGCAAAAATTGTTCGTTAACCCACATAAAGAATTGGCAGGTTCTAAAAAGCTACTAGAGGAATCAAACAAGCGGTTAGCAGAGCAAGAACGAGAAAGTCACCTTCTTGCCACCGTAGTCAAGACAGCCAGAGATGGCGTTGTGATAACTGATAATAAGGGGCGTATAGAATGGGTAAACAGCGCTTTTGAACGAATGACAGGTTATCGCTTAGACTCCATTAAAGGGTTAAGACCAGGCTCATTTCTACAAGGTGAAGGGACTTCTGTTAGCACGGCAAATCGAATAGGTTCTGCGATTCAACAGGGGAACCAAGTTAAAGCGGAAATATTGAATTACGCGATCGACAAAACGTCCTACTGGATTGATATTGATATCGTACCTTTAAGGAATGTGAAAGGTGACGTCGAACGCTTTATCGCCATTGAACGTGATATCACAGAATTTAAGCAGCTTGAGAAGGAGTTAGAAGAACAAGCAAATAATGCACGCCAGGCAAATGATGCAAAATCACTATTCTTGGCGACAATGAGTCATGAAATTAGAACTCCAATGAATGGCTTGCTGGGTATTCTACAAATGTTGGTTGAAGACTTGGAAAAAGCTGAGCAAAGGGAAGTTCTTCAGTTAGCACTCGACTCAGGCGAGCACTTAATTGCCATTCTTAACGATATTCTAGACTTAGCCAAAATAGAGAATGACAGTTTAGAAATTGATCCGCATTCATTCAAAATGTGCGACGTCATTAATCCCGTATTAAACACTTATCAAACCTTATGTTCAGAAAAAGGGATTGAGTTTTCTTTACTAGATAACAGCAATACGTCCTCTGTCTACAGGGGCGATTCAGTTCGGATACGACAAGTCATTCTAAATTTAGTTGGGAACGCATTGAAGTTTACAGCGAGCGGTTCAATTACTGTCAGCATCAATCCACTGGCTCACTCAGCGATGAGGTTTATGGTCGAAGACACAGGAATCGGCATCCCAGCAGAAAGACTGAGCTCAATCTTTAATGAGTTTGAACAAGCAGACGTCTCAACAACTCGGCACTATGGTGGGACCGGACTTGGATTGGCAATTTGCCATAAACTTGTGACCTTGATGAACGGCAAACTTACTGTACAAAGCGAGCTTGGTACAGGAAGCAAGTTCAGCTTTGTCATAAACCTACCATCAATTGAGGCTGAAGATGATAAGCATCCAATAACAGAGCAAGTCGATCTGTCTCCATTTAAGATTCTTGTGACAGATGACAATAAAATGAACCTTATCATCGCCAAAGGATTCTTGGATAAATTAAACGTAGAGTGCGTTACCTGTAATAGTGGCTTTGAGGCTTTAACGCACTTAGAATCAGGCGCTTTCAACCTATTCATTATTGATAACCATATGCCGGAAATGAATGGTTTGGAAACAGTTCGAAAAATACGACAAGCAGGACATGATGACCTTGTTATTTTTGGCTGGACTGCCGATATCATGCAAACATCAACTCTAGCTTTTATTGAGGCAGGTGCAAATGAAGTGTTAACGAAACCACTGATTAAGTCAGACTTAGTGGAGGCACTTTCTCGTTACCTCAAGCAAATAAAATAATAGGTAAAACAAGCTGGGTCAGAGCTTGCTTTACCTTGATTTACGTTTAGTCTGAAAGAAACCAATAATAGAAATAATTAAACAAGATCAGCGCATATAAGTTACGCTAACTTAGGTAATGATTATTCTTTACGTGCATTCATCGGATAACTTCTTGAACCACTATACTGAATATCTTTATAACTACCCTTCATTGTTCCTTTTGCAACAGAGACATAATTAATCGTCACTGCTGGATTTCCAGAAAAACCATTGATGTTTACCTCTATTTTCCCATCTTTCTTAGAAGCGAGCCCTGTACCTGATTTAAATACATTACCATTATGTTCATAAGTCATGGCAACGCGGATATCTGTACTCGGATAAGCTTGATCAAGAAATTGTAACTTCCAATTTTCCGACAAACTCCACCTTGTATTAACTAACATATTGAGCGTATTTGGGTTTGTTAAATTTTTGGCTATTTTTACGTTTCCATATTGGTCCATAAAAATTATTTCATCGGAACCATCCCCATCGGTATCACCTAAGGCAAAATGCGAAACTTGCTGCCCATCTAAAATGTCTTCAATGACAAATTCGCTTTCTGCAGCAACACACGAGCTAAAAATGACTAAAGGTAGAAACGAACTTTTTATCTTATTTGACAACACAATATTTCACTCAAAATTCAATTGAAGTTAATATATAAGATTTATATCTGTGCCATTCAATAGATAATTAAAACAAATCACTAAAATGGAGTTATCCGCCCGTAAATCAAAGAAATTAAATTTAATTTTATCTATAAACACTTTCAACAACAGCTTTGAATCTTTGAATAATGACACAGCATAGATAGCATGTAGATACGATATAAATCATAAAATATAAAGTCATAACAGTATTTAATGACCTGATATAAATGAAATTATCTTCCATTTTACCTGAGGTGAAAATTTTACTTTATCGTGTTCTTGACCCCATATCTTGATCCTCTACTGCACCTTCGATTTGAATCGATAGTTCATCGATTAACTTAACCGTTCCCATATGATCGAAATAATAAAAAGCGTAGAGCTTGAATTTAGCTCGACTACCATCGTTCTTGGTAACCTCGACAGTGTGTATCTCTGAGACAGTCCCATCAGCATCAACGTTTACATCTTCAAACACAATATCCATTCTAGTCAGCTGTTCGGTTAAAACGGACGCATGTTGAATAAATTCATCATGTGTGTTTTTGTCATCACCAAATTTCTGAACAAAACTTTCAGATATCATCGATTTTAGGTGAGACTTATCACGATCAATAAACGCTTTAAATGTTTCCTCCAAAAATTTGTTCGCCTGAATATTCGACTGGTCTTCAAACTGCACTGTTAGAGTTGGTGACATATCTTGTTCTATCACCGACTCTGAGAGGCTTTGTTGCGTAATTCAATGGAACTAAATCCAGAGCCTACGATCTGATCAGCTACGTCCACTACCTCTCGTAGCTCTATGCCTAAACCTCGTTACAAAACAACCAACTGGAAGCAATATAACCAACTGGAAGCAATATAACCATCACTCATTAACCGTGGTTCTCTGACCTTT